>NZ_MKKG01000002.1:0-136971 GCF_001942325.1 Gordonia sp. CNJ-863 | reverse complement strand
GCCGCCTGGAACACCTCCGCGGGATCGCGTTGGGCTTCCGCAACCTCAACCACTACATCTTGCGGTCACTCATCCACTCCGGCGGCCTCGCACAACACCTCGACGCACTCTGAATCAGGAAGAGCCGTTTTAAGTTCGAGAGATGAAGGTTCCCATTGCTTTCGGAATCGATCTGCTCAAGTCTCTCGCGTTCGACGTCAAGCGCCGTGGTGGCGGCTTGCACTTCTTCTTCCTTGAGTGCAAGGCGGCCATCCACATCTGTTGCGAGGTTCTCTGCACGAAAATTGGCCAGTGATGTGTAGCTGCTGACTAGCTCTCCAAGCTCTTCGCGTAGGCGATCTATTGTTTCCTGAGTAACGCGCTTCTTCTGGGAGAGTAGGTCGTCGAAGGTCTTTTCGCCAGAGCGCTGCTCTTCGCTTATATGCGTGAAGAGGACGGCCCTCAGTTCGCTCTCGAATTCGTCCACTTCGTCGACGGTAGGATCAATATTGCAAACACGCTCCACGAACTTTTGTGGGAGGTACTCGACATAGACTGGAGCGGACCGATCGTGCTCATCGGTGAGCTTGACTCGTCGTACTGCAGCATTCGCCCATTCGAGTTCAGAGGAATATTCTTCGGCAATCTTCGCGCTTGGTGTTCGTAGAAACCGGGATGTGTTAAGGAATGCGAACTCTTTATTTCGTGATGAATTTCCTGCGAGTGCGATGCAGTCTAAGAGCGCGGACTTTCCCTGGCCTTTGTTGCCAACGACGGCTACGAACCCTGCGTTTAGGGGGATTGAGTAGTCAAACAAGTTATAATTCTGTTTATTGGATCCTACTGTTACTGATGAAATGAACCGCTCGGGGTTCTTTCGTACCCGTGCGAGCGCCGGCGGCTCCAGTCCAACGAAGACACGACGATCGAATTCTCTTAGAGCATAGGTCAATCCCGCGAAAGTTGGTGAAGTGTTCATCCAGGTCTGGCACTTTCCCAAGCGCATATCCTGGCTCGAATTGGAGAAGTGGTGAGCATCGCTGCAATCGAGCAACTTATGTGTCACGTTGTTGTCGCGGAGTAAACTTACATCCTTCGTCCATCGGGTAACGTCGGAAAATGCAGTGAATACCAAGTCCGCACTGTTGATGACAGTTTTCTTCGCGGCAATCGACTGGTCTGTCCACTTTATACCGGCCCACTCGGTTTTGCCGATTCCCAATAGTGCCTTGCCTTGGAAATACGGGCCGGAAAGAATGCTCTGTACCGCAGCCAAAGACACATTGAGGTTGTTGAATCCCTCTTCGAGGTCCGTCCCATACTGGTTGATGCGATCTTGTGGTACTGATTGCTTGATTCGTTGCCCGAAATCGGCAAGAGAATCTCTTGTTATCACGCCTTTCCAGCCGAGTTGTTGATAACTTGGGGATAGCCGGGCCTGTGAATTTAGGGCGTTTAGAAATTGAGCTTCGATTACTTCCACTTCGATCGCGGGATCGAAGATTACGTGAAGATTGACTCTCGAGAGATTTCCTTCAGTTCCGCCGAATTGGTCGAGTCGCATTTCCACTACAGGGAATACGGCGTCAAGATTCTGAAGCCGCCCGTTGTTGCGTTCTGCGATAATTCGCTTGTATCCGTCGAGGAACCAGTAGTCATTGATGCCGATAACGCTGACATCTTCAGGGAGTTCTTCCAGGTCGTCAATGAACCGCGCCCACGCTTCGTCGGTATCTCCACCGTAGCCTTGGACAATTGAGGCTGGCGTATGAACGTGTAAGTCCCAGATACGCCACCCGGTGCCTCGGGGTTCCTTGACTGCGGATTCTGCCAAAACTCTTGTCCTCTCGACTATTGCGCAACTTCCGGTCCGGCCTCGTTGGCTGAGACTAGTACGTCAGGCGACGATGTTAGCGCCGTTCGGATGCCGCCGGAGGGACCAGCCATACAGGCTGCAGCGCAGGCATCGAGTTGCCGCCAGGCGGCCCGGTTCCGTCGCATTGATGATGCAACTTGATGTACGTCATGACGCCTTCGTTCATTCGCTGCGTTCGCTTCCTTTGTTGCGACTGGCCCTGCCGACGCGGCACGCGTGGCATGCGATCGGACGCTGTCTCCGTGGAGGTGAAACAGCGGTGCCCCAAGTAGTGCCCCATAGAGTGGTGTAACTCGGTGGCCGAGTTCGTTATCGACGTCGTGTCGTTAACGGATGCAGAGCGGCCACCGCGTGATCCTTCGAGTCAACCTTCCACAGAATCCTCGAGGAGTCATCGCGATGACCGCACCCCACATTGTCGACCCTGCAGGCCTTCTTGGCCAAGCCCTGGCCGAGGCGTCACCAGATCTGATGCGTGAGCTGCTGCAAACCATGATCAACGCGCTGCTGTCGGCCGATGCCGACGCGGTCTGCGGAGCCGAATGGAACCAACGCACACCAGAGCGCACCAACCGCCGCAACGGCTACCGCCACCGGCCACTGGATACCCGCGTCGGCACCGTCGACGTCGCCATTCCCAAGCTACGTTCGGGCAGCTACTTTCCCGAGTGGCTCCTCGAACGCCGCAAGCGGGCCGAGTCAGCACTGATCACCGTCGTGGCCGACTGCTACCTCGCTGGAGTCTCGACCCGCCGGATGGACAAGCTGGTCAAAACTCTCGGCATCGACTCGCTGTCGAAGTCACAGGTCTCACGCATGGCCACCGACCTCGACGAACAGGTCACAGCGTTCCGCCATCGTCGCCTCGACGAGGTCGGGCCGTTCACCTTCGTCACCGCCGATGCGTTGACGATCAAAGTCCGCGAGAACAAGCAGGTCGTCAAAGCCGTTGTCCTGCTGGCGACCGGTGTCAACGGCGATGGCCACCGCGAGGTGTTGGGCATGCAAGTAGCGACCAGCGAAACCAAAGCCTCCTGGAACACCTTCTTCGCCGATCTGGTCGCCCGCGGGCTGGGCGGGGTGCGTCTGGTGACCTCTGATGCCCACGCCGGACTGGTCGAGGCGATCGCGGCGAACCTGCCCGGCGCCGTGTGGCAACGGTGCCGTACCCACTACGCGGCCAACCTGATGGCGGTGTGCCCCAAGTCCATGTGGCCGGCGGTCAAAGCGATGCTGCACAGCGTTTATGACCAGCCCACCGCCACTGCCGTGCACGAGCAGTTCGACCGACTCCTGGAATACACCGAAGGCAGACTCCCCAAGGTTGCTGACCATCTCGGTGACGCTCGAGAGGACCTGTTGGCCTTCACAGGCTTCCCCGATGACGTGTGGCGACAGATCTGGTCCAACAACCCCACCGAACGACTCAACCGCGAAATTCGCCGCCGCACTGACGTTGTGGGTATCTTCCCCAACCGTGACGCCATCATCCGACTCATCGGCGCGGTCCTGGCCGAGCAGACCGACGAGTGGGCCGAAGGCCGCCGATACCTCGGCCTCGAGGTCCTCACCCGATGCCGACTGACCCTGACCACCGACACCACCACAACAACGGAGGCCACTACCGACCCGCTGATCGAACTGCCTGCCTGAAAGCGACGAAGGATCAGAAACGAGTTACACCACTACCTGGGACTTGACCGTGCCCCAGCAGGTCACGCTCAGTTAATCGCACCGGAGTAGTGCGTCGCGCACCACTTTGCGCGATGCATCCGTTGATGAATGGGAGCCGGGGTGCTTGACCAGTCGATCGATGAGTCCCGGGATAGCCCATCGTACCGAGGTGAGTGTTCCGCGGAACGCTTGTGAAGTCGTGACCGACGGGATTGTCGGTGGTCGCCGGTAGCTTGTTCGTATATCTGTTCGAACTGGATGGGGGGGCTCGATGTCTGTTACCGCGTTACGCGCCGAGGGTGTGTCGTCGATGTTCGACGGTGCGGATCCGAAGTCGCTGCCGGATGAGGTGCTCGAGGTTCGGGTGCTCGGTTACGCCGCGCAGATCACCGCTCTGACCGCCGAGTTTCTTGGCCTGGTGGCGGAGTTGGATGAGCGGCAGTCGTGGAGGGGGCCGGGGATTCATTCGTTGGCGCACTGGTTGTCGTGGAAGGCGGGCATCGCGCAGCGGACGGCGCATGAGCAGGTGCGGGTGGCCAAGGCCTTGCGGGAGTTGCCGGTGATCCGGCAGCACTTCAGTGAGGGGCGGTTGACGTATTCGAAGGTGCGGGCGCTGACGCGGGTGGCGACGCCGTTGCGGGAGCAGGAGTTGGTGAACCTGGCGTTGTCGTGCACGGCGTCGCAGTTGGAGAAGGCGGTGCGGGCAATGCGCCAGATCGACCAGGGCTACAGCGATGGTGGAGAGCTGACGCCGCCGGCGGAGTCGTGGGCTCGGTGGAAGTGGAACATCGACGGTTCGTTGTCGGTGTCGATGACATTGACGCCACTCGATGGGGCGCGGTTTCTGGCGGGAACGGTGCGCGCGGAGTATGAGCGCACCCGCACGATGGGCGATCCTGATCTGCCGAGTGTTCCGCGGAACACTCCGGACGAGCTGGAAACCGAATCCGGCGAGACGGATTCGGAGGTGAAGCCGGCGAATCGTCGGGATCTGTGGCGGCGGGTGCCGTCTAATATTGCTGCGGCGGTGGTGGCGATGGCCGATGCGGTGCATGAGGGAATCGCGATGCCGGAGTTGGCGCCGGGTGCGGAGATCCTTGTCCATGTCGGTGATGGGGTGGAGCGCGCTCATCTCGATGATGGGCCGGCGCTCTCGGAGGCTGAGGTCGAGGAGGTGACCTGTGGTGCGTCGCTGCGAGAAGCGTTGTCCAGGAGGGTTTCTGGTCGTCCGGGGAAGCGGGCGTTGTTGGGGTTGGGGCGTAAGCAGCGGACCCCGTCGAAGGCGATGATTCGGGCGCTGTTCCTGCGGGATCGGTGTTGTCAGACGCCGGGGTGTGAGCGTACGAGGCATCTGCACGCGCATCATGTGGTGTTCTGGTCCAACGATGGCGAGACCGAGTTGGACAACCTGATTTTGTTGTGCGGGTCGTGTCATCGGGCGCTGCACAGAGGTGAGTTCTCTATCAAGGCCCATGGGCTGCAGCGGTTTACGTTCCATATGCCGAGTGGTTCGGTGATCGAGGTGAGTCCACCAACCCGGGCGCCGGGCCTGTGGTCACCCGATGAACAGATCGCGGCGGATGCGACGGTGCCGGTGGGTGGCGGCAAGCTCGATCTCGGGTATGCGACCGAGGTGATCTACGCCGTCTGGGAGTGGAGGGAATGCCAAGCGGCGAGCCCCGCGGCTGCCTGAGAAGAAGACATGTTTAACTCAGTTGGTTCATTATGCCCATTTGTCAGTCGTTCCATGGTTACGATCACCACTGAGCTGCGGCCGACGCGTGCGCAGCGACTGTCGAATTGGGTGAGGGGTCGCACGACATATGTCCGACGCAGTTCTCGTGGAGCGCCGGGGGCGCATCCTCGTCATCACGATCAATCGGCCGCAGGCACGAAATGCGATCAATCACGAGGTGAGCCAGTCGCTCGCCGACGCGATGGACGAGCTCGACGACAGCCCGGAGCTGTCGGTCGCCATCTTGACTGGTGCAGGCGGGAACTTCTGCGCCGGCATGGATCTGAAGGCCTTCGCCGCCAGTGAGTCGGTGGCCATCGAGGGGCGCGGTCTCGGCTTCACGCAGAAGCCGCCGGCCAAGCCGGTCATCGCGGCCGTGGAAGGGTTCGCACTTGCGGGCGGCACCGAGCTGGTTCTCGCCACCGACCTCGTCGTCGCGTCGAAGTCGGCGAAGTTCGGCATCCCCGAAGTCAAGCGCGGCCTTGTCGCCGGTGCCGGCGGACTCCTGCGCCTGCCCAGGAAGATCCCGTACCAGAAGGCCCTCGAGCTGGCGCTCACCGGCGACAACTTCACCGCCGAGCAGGCTGCGAACTGGGGATTCGTCAACATCCTCACCGACGAGGGGGGCGCGCTCGACGGTGCTCTCGGACTGGCCGAGCGCATCACCGAGAACGGCCCGCTGGCCGTCGCCGTCACCAAGCGGATCATCGCCGAGTCCGAGTCGTGGGGCACCGACGAGAAGTGGGACCGCCAGGGCGAATTGCTGGTTCCGGTCTTCACCTCGAAGGACGCGATCGAGGGTGCGCGCGCGTTCGCGGAGAAGCGCAAGCCCGAGTGGACCGGCGCCTGAGTGTCGTCGCCACGCCCATCGGCACATGAGATCGATATGAGGAGAACAGATGTCGTTTGAGGGTGAAGTCGCGATCGTCACCGGCGGTGCAGGCGGCCTCGGCGCGGCGACGGTGCGTCGTCTGCATGCCGCGGGCGCATCGGTCGTGATCGCCGACCTGGCCGACCAGCCGGCGAAGGAACTCGCGGAAGAGTTGGGCGAGCGGGCGATCTACGCGCGCACCGACGTGCTCGACGACGACTCGGTGAACGCCGCGCTCGAGCAGGCGAGCGAACTCGGGGACCTGCGCTATGCGGTCATCGCCCACGGCGGTTTCGGTGTGGCACAGAAGGTCGTCAACCGAGACGGGTCGCCCGCTGACATGAAGGGGTTCGTCAAGACGATCGACCTGTATCTCACCGGGACCTACAACGTCCTCCGTCTCGCCGCGGCCAAGCTCGCGGCCGGCGAACCCAAGGAGTCCGGGGAACGCGGCGCGATCGTGATGACCAGCTCGATCGCGGGATACGAGGGCCAGATCGGGCAGACCGCCTACGCCGCGGCGAAGGCCGGGGTCATGGGGCTCACCCTGTCGGGGGCCCGCGACCTCGGCTCGGTTGCGGTGCGCCTGAACACCATTGCCCCCGGCACGATGCGCACCCCGATCATGGAATCGATGGGGGAGGAGGCGCTCACCAAGTTCGCCGCCGGTGTGCCCTATCCCAAGCGACTCGGGCTTCCCGTCGAATTCGCGGCGCTGGCACAGCATCTGCTGGAGAACTCCTACATCAACGGGGAGATTGTCCGCCTCGACGGCGCGCAGCGGTTCCAGCCGCGCTGACCCACATCACAAACGCCTAACGACGATCGTCTCGGCTTGGGGCGCCCCGTCGATCTCGGTTACCTTTGTTACGTCTGAGAACAATGTTAACCAAAGGGGCTATTGGTGCGTTTCTCGTGGAAGAGGCGACTGGGTGTCGTCGCATGTGCCGTGGCTATGGCGGCGACCGGATGGGCTCCGGCGGTACTTGCCGCACCGGCGCCCGACCCGAATCGCGCCCGGATCGACACCGTCATCCACGATTCGGCCCAGCAGACGACGCTGATCGTCTACTCGGCCGCCATGCGCCGACTGGTCCCGGTCAACGTCCTGCGCCCCAAGGATCCCACCAAGCCGCGGCCGACCCTCTACCTCCTGAACGGTGCCGGTGGCGGTGAGGACTCGGCGACCTGGGCGGCGAAGACGCAGTACTCGAAGTTCTTCCGCGACAAGCAGGTCAACGTGGTGACGCCCATCGGGGGTGCGTTCTCGTATTACACCGACTGGCAGCGCGACGACCCGGTGCTCGGCCGCAACAAGTGGACCACGTTCCTCACCAAGGAACTCCCGCCGTTGGTGGACAAGGAGTTCAACACCACCAGGAAGAATGCGATCGCCGGCATCTCGATGGCCGGTACGTCGGTCCTGAACCTCGCCATCTCCGCGCCGAAGCTCTACAAGTCGGTCGCCGCGTACAGCGGGTGCGCCCGCACCAGTGATCCGCTGGGGCAGACCTACATTCGGATGGTCGTCGCCGACCGCGGCATGGGCAACGTCGACAACATGTGGGGTCCGATCAACTCCTCGGGCTGGACCAAGAACGACCCGTACGTCAACGCTGCGAAGCTGCGTGGCACCAAGGTCTACATGACCAGCGGCACCGGACTCCCCGGTTGGTACGACCGCCTCGAGGCCCCGCTGGTTGCCGGGGACCCGTTCACGCTCGCCAATCAGGTCGTGGTCGGCGGCGTCATCGAGGCCGCCGTCAACGAATGCACCAAGCAGATGGCGCAGCGCATGCGTGCACTGAAGGTCCCGCACAAGGTCCTGTTCCGGCCGGACGGCACCCATTCCTGGGGCTACTGGGAGCGCGACCTCAAGACCACCTGGCCGATGATCGCCAAGGATCTGAAGTGAGCGAACCCGATCGACTGTGGGCTGACGACTTCGAGATCGGCCAGGTGTTCCGGTTCGGTACGCACCAGGTGACCGAGGACGAGTTGCTCGACTTCGCGCATGCCTGGGACCCACAGGATTTCCACACCGACAAGGCCGCGGCCGAGGCCGGCACCTACGGCGGGCTCATCGCCAGCGGCTTGCACACGATGTCGATCTACCAGAAGCTGGCGGTCACCGGTGTCCTGTACCGCTGGCGGGTCATCGCGGGTAAACGGCTCGCCGATGTCGTCTTCCTGCGGCCGGTGCGGCCCGGGGACACCCTGACCGGTTCACTGATCATCGACTCCGTCGACTTCGACGACCGGAACCGCGCGCTCGTGACCTCGACGTCGGAGTTGGTCAACGACGCCGGGAAGCCGGTCATGCGGACCGTCGTCGAGGCATATGTGCACGCACGGCCGAAAATCGAGGACTGACATCCTCGGGTTGAGTCACGTCCCTCGTGGACTGGAATGATTTTGAGCTACTACTTGCTCGCGCCGGAGTATCTGATCGGGGGCGCACGTCGCGTTGTGTCCGAAGAAATCGGTGAAGTGCGTGTCGACCTTGTATCTGTTCGGTCGCGACACCAAGAACGGTCCGAGGATCGGTTCCGCGTCGACATCTTCGATCATTATGTAGTCACCTGGGTGCATGAACTGATCAAAATGGTTCAGGACGCCGTCGATGTTGACGTGTGCGTCTTCGATGATTAGCCACGGATGGGGCAACGCGGACAGGAGTTCATCTGTAAGTGCCTTCGCGAGGTGGTTAGAGTCGCCCTGGATCAGAGTCACGCCTGGGTAGCTGAACTCTGGTGGGCTGATGTCCATGCTGAGGACGAATGGGTTGATGCCATGCACTCTTTGCAGGTCGGCCCAGTAGGCGGTACTGCCGCCTGACGCAGTACCCAACTCGATGATCGCGCGGGGGCGGATGCAGTCGATAAGCGCTGGCGCCAATGCGAAGTCCCATGCCGATCGCATGGTGGGCCGCCCCGCCCACATGGCGGGCCCGTTCATGCCCTGGGCGGTCAGCCTGGTGAAAAAGTTCGGCAGAGTCCCGGCGATGGCCCGGCGATCAGCGTAATCGACGAATCGTCCCATCTCCTTGAGCGCCACCCAATGCGACACAATGGGCTCGGCATTGGACTCCAGCCAGTCGATGACAGGTTGTTCCAGCTCTCCGAGTCCGGCGAGTGACTCACTGCTCTCGCCGAGTCGACTCTCGAGAAATTCTATAAAGAGCCGGAACCCGGAAAACCAAATGCTGTCGTCGACGTGAAACTTTCCATAGCATGCGTTTGCAAGATGCTTGCGGGCCAGTTCCAGCATGTCCACAGGGTCCTCGACCAAAGCCAGGCCGGGATAGCGGGTCTGGGACTGATGACCACAGGACGGGCCTGCCACGCAGAAGTCACCACCGCACTCATAGCAATGGACACGTGCCTCAGTGGAGCCGACATTTCGTCCGCATGTTCTGCATGTCGTCCCAAGCGTGCCGAGAAAGTCATTCGGCGGTGTCGACAGGCTGCGGGCCAGCCAGTCGACGGCCTGCCTCTCGGTTGCCCTCATCAATCGTCTCCGTATGGTCGGCGGAGTCGAGGGAAGTCGACTCCAGGGACGCAGATTAGCAGGATGCGCGTGCGGTGAGCGTGTGATGATCGCCGTTGCCTGATATGGTCGCCGATCACATCTGAGGAGGTGTTCGGTGTTCTCTGCAGGAGCGGTGGCATTGACGGTGCCCGCTGATCTGGTCAGACTATTGCGAACGATCGGGCAAACCTGTGGCGCAACGCTACCCGTGGTGTTGGAAACCTCACTCGCGATCCTTACAGCTCGTGTCACTACGTCCCGCGATGTCGTGGTCGGAAGGGCGACGCCGGAGGGTCCCGTGTTGTTGCTCAGGCTGGAGATCGATCTGCTGATGTCTGTGTCGGCGGTGTTGGCCAGAGTCTCGAGCGGCCGCCGTCAAGCGGTGGACTGTCCGAGCGCTGAGACTCTTTTCGTGCTGCGAGAACTCCCAGACGTCGATGAAAGTCGCGATGTAGAGGTTTTCATCGAATACGGTGCGAATCTGATCGATGAGGCGCACATCGGCCAGTGGACCCGGATGTGGGAGCAGCTGCTCAGGGAGATTGCGGATGGCCCGGAGCGTAGTCTGCGCGGCCTGGCACTCATGTCCTGTGAGGACGAGAGAGAACTGCTCGCACAGGGGGATCGGCTCAGCAAGGCTCCCCTGTTCGTTCCGGTCACCCGGCTGATCGCGCGGGCGGCGGCCATCTACGAGGCCGGGACTGCCGTCGAATACGGTGACCAGCGAGTGACCTATCGCGAGTTGAGTCGCCAGGCGAATCACCTCGCGGAGGGCCTGTCACGGTATGGCGTCAAGCGTGGCGATGTAGTTGCCGTATTCATCGATCGTGGAATCGAGCTCGTTGTTGCACAGTTGGCTGTGATGGCTGCGGCGGCAGTGCCGCTTCCGATCGATCCCGAGTTGCCAGCACGGCGTGTCGATGCGATGTTGGCTGGTTCACGCGCCCGTCTGGTCCTCTCAAGCGATTCGGGCGCAATCGGCGTCTCGAACATCCTGCCGGTCCTCGATGTAGTGACGATGCTCGGAGACATCCCCGACTCGTGTACCGCCACACTGGCGGTTGAGGAGGTGACATCGGATGATGCTTCTTACGTTTTGTTCACGTCGGGGTCGACTGGCCGACCCAAAGGGGTTGTCAACACCCACGGCGCTCTGGCGAATCGACTTGCGTGGATGCAGGACACTTATCAACTGACGCAGTCCGACAGCATCCTCTACAAGACGCCGATTTCGTTCGATGTTTCGATGTGGGAGTGGTTGTGGCCTCTCACCGCCGGCGCGTGTGTTGTTGTCGCGGAGAACGGAACACAGCGAGATCCGGTGGCGATCGCTCGGGACATACGGCGGCATGGCGTCACGCTGGTGCATTTCGTCCCGTCCATGCTGCGACACTTCACCGCGCAGCCTGAAGCGGCTGATTGTCCAACACTGCGGCAGATCATCTGCAGCGGAGAGGAACTCACCCCCGCAGCCGTCGACGAGGCGTTGTCGATCTTTCCGGCTGTCGACAACCTATACGGTCCGACCGAGGCCGCCATCGACGTGACATGGTGGTCGTGCAGTCACGGAGACGACAAGACTCCCATCGGCAGGCCCATTCCGGGCGTGAGTCTCAGAGTCGTCGACGGTGCCGGCGGGCTTGTCCCCGTGGGAGTGCCCGGCGAGTTGCTCATCGGCGGAATAGCGCTCGCCCGCGGGTATTCATCCCGACCTGGTCGGACCGCTTCCACCTTTGTCGCTGACTCGTGGGCCGACGGGAAGCGGCTGTATCGCACGGGAGACAGAGTGCGGTGGCGGGAACCAGGTGTGCTGGAGTTCCTCGGTCGGCTGGACGCCCAGGTCAAGATCCGCGGGGTTCGGGTCGAGCCGATGGAGGTGGAAATCGTGCTGGGTACATTTCCAGGCGTGCTTGAGGGCGTTGTCGTCGTCCAGATCGATGATCGCAAGGGGCCGAAGCTCGTCGCGTATGTAACGGGTTCTGTAGTGCTAGACGACCTTCGCGCGTACCTTCGAACCCGACTGCCCGAGGTGATGGTCCCACATCCGATCATCGGGCTCGACGAAATGCCGCGTACGGCGAGCGGCAAGATCGATCGGGCTCGCTTGTCTGAGGTGATGACGGCGCCATGACGTTGGATGAACTCATCCGAGACGGTGCCGCCGACCGTCGGGTGATCATGCTCGGGGGAGGTATGCCCGCTGCCGAGTTGTTTCCGCGTGAGGCATTAGCCACGGCGTTTCGGGCCGCAATGGATGAGCCGAAGGTCTCAGCACTTCAGTACGACTGGCCGGAAGGGCAGGTCGGACTAAGAGAGTGGGTTGCGCGGCGTCTCCGATCTCGGGGGGCGGACGTCAGCGCCGATGACGTCATCCTGACGGCGGGGGCGCAGCAGGGGATATCGCTCGCATCCCATTTCCTTGTGCCCGCCGGTGCACGCGTACGTGTCGCGGCGGAGAGCTACCCGGCTGCGCTCGAGTTGTTCCGACACCGCGGTGCTCGTCTCGTACTCCAAGGGGAGGACGCGGACTGCGTCTATTGGATGGACGGGATCGACAACCCTCGTGGCTCCGTGCCGGACGAGGGTATGCGGAACGCGATACTCCGTGAAGGTCTTCCGCTGATCGTCGACGAGGCCTATGCGGAACTCGATTTCACGGGCGACATTTTGCGTCCACTCCTTGCGGATGCGCGGGACCGGGTCTGGCATATCGGTTCGGTCTCCAAGACCCTGGCTCCAGGGCTCCGGACCGGTTGGGTTGTACCTCCACCGTCGATCGTGGATAGGGTTGTGCGCCGCAAGTTCTCGACGGATCTCCAGTCCTCGACGCTGTCTCAGATACTGGTGGAACGGATCCTCGAAAGTGTGGACTACGAGGCACATTTGGTCCGTGCCCGGAGTATTTACGAACAGCGTGCACGCGTGATGTCATCGGCGCTGCGACATCTCCTTCCTGACTGGCACTTTTCAGAACCTGCCGGCGGCTTTGCGATATTCGCGGAGACAGCGCACCGCGGCTCTCATCCGAGTAAGGATGAACAGTGGCTGCGCGCCGCGACAGCGGAAGGCGTCGTGTTCGATCCGGGATCGCTTTTCCAAGTGCGGCCCGAACCGCATACATTGACAATGAGGTTGTGTTTCTCGGCGATGGACGGACGAACCCTCTACGAAGGTGTTGAACGCTTGAAAGCTGCGTGGCTGGCGTACCGGGGTGCGAGTGAGCGCGCTGGCGCTAATCACCTCTGATACTTGTGGGAATTCACCCAGCGGTCGACACGGCGCCTTTGCGCACCTAAGCTCATGGACCTCCCTCGGCCTCGGTCGTCGGGGATGTGTGGTAGGTACAGAGGAGATGGAGTATATGGCGATTGGGGGCGGAGTGTCCCGAGACACGGGACTCTGGGATCTCAGATGGGGATTGAAGGATTCCGGTCGACTCGCAAGGCTGAATGCCGATCTCTCGAGGGCGGACATGTATCGCCCGAGCTGTCTCTGTAAGGGTGTCGATGGCAGCTGAGGCCGTGGTCTTCGAAGTATCTCCGGGGGGTGCGCCGGCGTCCGTACAGAGTCTTCGTTCCGAAATCCGGGAAGCAGTCCATAGTGCAGGTGCCGTTCTCATCCGCGGTTTCGGCGAACTGGGTGTGGACGAGTTCGAGACGGTGGCCGAGGTCATCTTCGAGGACGTGCTCACCGGTAACGGCGAGCATGAACCGGTTGCGGATTCAACAGTGGTGCAGACACCGGTGCCGTTCAACAGGGGCCAGAAATTGCTCTGGCACAACGAGAACTCGTTCAATCAACGCTGGCCGCTCCTCCTGATGTTCAGTCCGACGGTGGTCGCAACCAGCGGCGGGCAGACACCGTTGACCGACTCGCGGGAGATGCTGAAAGTTCTCGACCCGAAGATTGTCGAACTGTTCAGAGAGCGAGGAATCGCCTACATTCGCCGCTTCGGAGACGGGATCGGACTACCTTGGCAAAAGATTTTTGGAACCGAGAGTCCCGCCGAACTCGAGTGCCGGACAAAGGCGGAAGGGATTGAGTTGCTCTGGGGCGAGGAGAGAAAGCTGACCACGAAGAGTGTGCGGCCGGCGATAGTCGAGCACCCACTGAACGGAGAACTGGCCTGGTTCGGGCAGCCAGCGCACTGGCATCGCGAGTGCCTCGACGAAGAGACACGCGAAGCCCTGATCGACGTGTTGGGTGCGGACAACCTGCCGCGGGACTGCACTTTCGGTGACGGCACGGCAATCGCCGATTCGATCATGGAAGAGATTGTCGCAGCGTATGAGTCGATCGAGTACTCCTTCGACTGGGTGGTAGGCGATGTGCTCATTGTCGACAACGTGCTGACCTCCCACGCACGCAACGCTTATGAGGGTCCCCGGCGCCTCATGGTCGCCATGGGTGACCGATGTGAGTTCGCAGACGGGCTGAGCGTGGAAACCCGGCGAATCGCGTGATGACAACGGTATGGGGGGCCGTCGCACGTGCTGCGGCGCTTGCAGGTGACACCATTGCGGTCAGAGATTCCGTGGTCGAGATGACCTACCGTGAGTTCGACGATCGAGCGGGGGTCGTCACCGGGTTCTTGTCGGCAAACGGCATCGGCGAGGGCTCACGCGTTGTGGTCCACATGGCGCGGGGAGTGGCCCTGTTCCCGGTCCTGCTGGGCGTCATGCGTGCGGGAGCCGCATTCGTTCCGGTCGATACGTCGACGCCCCGTGATCGGGTGCACCGGATCGTGCGTGACAGCCGGGCTGCGTTGATCGTCATCGACGATGACGGTGCAGATGACGACGTTCCGGCAGGTTCGAGGGTCGTCACTCTCGATGAAATGCTTCTGGGCGGAAGGAAAGTCCCGCCAGTGCCGGATACGGAGCGGGCCGCGTACGTGATCTATACCTCAGGGACGACTGGCGACCCCAAGGGTGTGGTCGTGGGAACCGAAGGGATGCACCGCTACCTTCAGTGGGCGCGGTCTGCCTATTCCATGGACGTTGGCAGCGGAGCCCCGCTGTTCACCGCGATCGGTTTCGACGCCACCCTGACGACGCTTTTCGGTCCGCTGTTGGCGGGTAAGACAATCCAGGTGATGGACAGCGATGAGCCGGTCCTGCAATTGGCCGAGGTGCTTCGCGACTCGCCGGACTTCTCATTCCTCAAAGCGACTCCCCATCACGTGCGCCTGCTGAGTGAGCTTCTGGAGGGCGACCGACTGACTACCGCGACGCGATATCTGGTCGTCGG
This sequence comes from Gordonia sp. CNJ-863, assembly GCF_001942325.1. Classification (NCBI taxonomy): domain Bacteria; kingdom Bacillati; phylum Actinomycetota; class Actinomycetes; order Mycobacteriales; family Gordoniaceae; genus Gordonia; species Gordonia sp. CNJ-863. Next base: position 122,055 of record NZ_MKKG01000002.1, on the reverse strand, counting down.
AGGCGACGACCTCGACACTCCCACGGTGCAGCGTTGGATGTCCATCTGCCCGGTGCCGGTGGTGAACGAGTATGGCCCGACGGAGACAGTCGTCGGTTGCAGCACCTTTGTCGTCCGTCCGGAGGGTGTTGCCCAGTTGGGGGCCAAGGTGCCGATCGGGCGCGGTATCGCCGGTGCGTCCCTGCATGTACTCGACGCTGAGGGAATGCCGGTGCGATCTGGGGAGATCGGGGAGCTGTACGTCTCGGGGCCGTCCGCCGACAACGTCTATCTCAACCGGGCGGGTGCCACCGCTCTGCGGTTCCTGCCGGACCCCTTCGGAGCGCCTGGAACCCGTATGTACCGAACGGGAGATCTCGCGTCCGTGCGTCCTGACGCGGTAGTGGAGTTCCACGGCCGAGCTGATCGCCAGGTGAAGGTTCGTGGTTTCCGAGTCGAGTTGGGCGAGATCGAAGCGGCCGTCCGTTCTGTCGCAGGGGTGGTCGACGCAGCGGCGTTCGCGGAACAGAAGAAGGGGGAGGTGATCACAACCGTCGTCTTCACCGGAGCAGCCGCCCCGACTGCAGTCCGTGAGGAATTGGTCGATCGGGTGCCGGCCTGGGTTGTCCCTCATCGCATCGTGCATGCGGATGTCCTGCCGACGACCACCAATGCCAAAGCCGATGTGGCCGCGCTGTCGGCCCTCGCGAGCGTGTCGGCGAGTCCACAGGATGCCGACTCTTTGACGGTCGCGGTGATTGCCGAGTTCGCAGCTGTTCTTCCCGCCGAGGGGATCACTGCAGACTCCGACTTCTATGCGATGGGCGGGGATTCGATGAGCTGTATTCGGCTCGTCGCCCGCCTCCGCCGCCAGGGATACGATGTCAGTCCGTCGGACCTACCCGCGCATCCCACATCATCGGCTCTCGCTGCACTGATCGGTGAACGGGCGTCTCGGGCGACGAGCTCACCTGATATCCAGCCAGGTCAGGAGGTCGAACCGACTCCGGCGCAACGCGACTTCTTCTCACTGCGTCTCCCCGACCCCAGCCACTGGAATCAGGTCACGGTGATAACCGTGCCTGCCGGAGTCGACAGTGAAAGGCTGTCGCGTGCGGTCAGCACGATCGCCACCCGTTACGACACTCTGCACTATCGGTTCGTCGGCGGGCGGCAGCTCTATGTCGGGGAACGTCCTGCAGTCGATGTGCGTGACGTCGCAGTCGCCGATCAAGCGGAGCTCGAGGGAGCCATTCGCGAGGCGAACATGGGTTTGGATGTGGAGAACGGCCCGCTGCTACGTGTCGTTGTCGCCCGACGATCTCAGGGTTCGGACAGCATCATCCTGGCTGCACACCACCTCATCATCGACGAGGTTTCTTGGCACGTTCTCCTGGATGATCTTGTCGTCGCCTATCTCGATGACACAGCGACGGTTCATGTTCCGACGTCCGGGTTCGCGCAGTGGCGAGCCGATCTCGAACGGTTCGCGGAGCGATCCGAGGTCCGAGCCCGGCGAAAGTACTGGGATGCGCTGCTCGCGCGCCCCGCCGGGTGCCTCCCGTCGGGACACCTTCGTGATGACTACGCCGACGAACACTATTGGCGCGATGGATTGGACGGCGAGGCCACCGCCGAACTCCGCGACACCGCGGCCGCCGCAAAGGTCGGAGTGCACGAGGTCCTGCTCGGCGTCCTGGTCCATGCGGTCACCTCGGCCTTCGGCATCGAGCCGCCGCGGGTGGACGTCGAAAGCCACGGTCGCCTGGAGATCGAAGGCGGCATCGATCCCAGCCGCGTGATCGGTTGGTGCACCGCAGTGTTTCCCGTTGTTCTCGAGGGCGAGTCGATCGTCGATTTCGTTAGGTCCGCGCGTGCGACGCTTCGAGCACAGCCATGGGACGGGGTGGAGTTCGGGCTGCTGCGTGAATCCGAAGATTCTCCTTCGCGGTCGGCTGAGGTTCTCTTCAACTTTCTCGGTGAGCGCGAGCGCGTGCTCGACGAGCGGCTCGGCTGGATGTTCGGCGATGTCCCGGCAGGAGTTCAATCACCGGCATCTGGACGCCGTCCCTACGCGATAGAGTTCCAATCCCGCCTCCTGGACGGCGAGATCCGCTGGGAGTTGCGTTCCGGGGCTCGACATTCCGCGGAGGTATCGCGAGCACTCTCGAATCAGATCCGGGCCGGCTTGCTCATCGCAACCGAGAGCCTGTCCGAGGACGCGGGCTTCCGTTTCCCGGACAGCGGACTGTCAGCCGCAGAGGTGTCGTCGGTCATTTCTCTGCTGTCGGGCTCGGAGGGAGATCGGGAATGACCGCTTCGGTCGTCGACATCTTCCCACTGACTCCGGCTCAGGCTGGCATCTTGATCAGTTGCCTGCGGGAGCCCGAGCCCGGGCTCTACGTCGTACAAATGCGTTTCGCGTTGTCGGGTGCGCTAGATCGCGCGCGCCTGGCACATGCTTGGCACGTCCTGGCGGACCGGCACGAGGCACTACGAACCGCGGTCGTCTGGGAGAAGGTCTCGACTCCCGTCCACGTGGTGGTGGCCGAGGCCCCGATCGACATCGAGTATCGAGACTTGTCGGGCCTGTCACCCGACCAGCGGATCGCAGCGATTCGGGAGTTTCTGGTGAGTGATCGCCGACGCGGGTTCGATCTGAGGAGGCCACCGCTGTCACGGGTCACAGTTCTCGCGTTCGGCGACGACGATTTCGAGATGGTCTGGACACATCATCATCTGATTCTCGACGGCTGGTCGACAGCGCGTCTGATGTCCGAGCTCTGGAGCATTTACTCATGTGACGATGGGTCCTCGTCCGTCTCGGATTTCCGCAGGTTGGCATTGAGGCTTGCCGCCGAATCCGAGGAGTGCCGGACCGACGTCGACCCGGACCTGGTCCGCCGGATCTCCGACGCGCGAATCCTGATCGACAGGGAACAGACAGGGTGCCCCTCCGATCCGTGGACAGAGTGCGACATCCCCATCTCGCCGGATCGGCTCGATCGTTGGGACGCCGGCGCTCGGCGACATGGCGTGACGCGTTCAACCGTGGTGCACGCAGCCTGGGCCATCGTGCTCCGCTCGGAGGGGCTCGGTCCCGACGAGTTGACGTTCGGCACGGTGGGCGACAGCCGCGGAACCGATGGTGACGGGATCATCGGGATGTGCGCGGTGTCAACGCCCATGCGCGTGACATTCCCCGACACGTCTGTTCGCGACTGGTTACGTCGAATTGCGACCGAACGCGCAGTGAGCCAGGAGCACGCCGGGAACCTCGCCAGTCGAACGCGGTGGCGCGAGAGATCCGCGGAGGCTCCGTTCCGTTATCTCCTAGCGGTGGAGTACTACGAGGCACGGGGGTTGGACGATTTCGCCGATCCCCGGGGTCTGACCGTGCGTTATCTAGGAGTGCGTGAGTCGACGGAATTCGCCATTACTGCGGGTGTCCCGGCGGGTGACCCGTGTCTCAAACTGACCATCGACACCCGCAGGGTCGCGGTGGCCGATGCCGTCTCCATGCTCGACTCCTGGGCCGATGCGATCGATGCCATCGCCACGTCGGCATCCGATTCTTCTGTCGAACAGGTGATCTCGACCGGTCGTGAGCGTGTGCGATGGCGGACATTGCCGGAGCGGATTCGCGCTCTCGCTCTCGTCCACCCGAACAAGCCGGCGTTCCGCGATGCATCGGAGACATTGACCCTGGACGGGCTCGTTCGCTCAGCCGAATTGGTCGCTACTTCGCTCCGCGAAGACGGTCTCGGCGTCGGAGACCGTGTAGCGATCCTGGCCGATGGCTCGATCGACGTCCCGGTCGCGACTCTGGCCACCCTTATGGTCGGGGGAGTGGTTGTCCCGCTCGATCCCCGGCACCCGGCGCCTTACCGCGTCGCGGTTGTCTCCACCGCGGGGTTGTGTCGCGTTCTCACTTCTGACGTCGACGTGAGGCCGGAGTGGACGGGGGTGCCGGTGGCCACCATCTCACACCTGCGTGGGGAGGATCGGTGCGGACGGGCGGTCGTCAGGTCCGGTCGGGCAGGTCCGGCGTTCCTGGTCTATTCCGCAGGTTCGGCTGTCCGGCCTCGCGCCGTGACCTATGACCATTCGGAAGTCATGCAAGCGGCCGCGGACGAGGCCGCCCGACTCGGCTTCTGCGACGGCGACGATTGGGTTGCGACACAACCGGATACCGGCGCGATGTCGCCGTGGGAGATGTGGGCTGCCCCGTTGAGCGGTGGATGCACGATTCTGGCTCCTGGCGTGCAGTCGGACCCGGTCGAACTCGTACGACTCATCGAAGGCGATTCGATCGCCGTCGTCAGCGTCACGGCGCGTGAGAGGGCGGAGCTCTCCGATGTTGTGGAAGAAGGGACCCACCTCGTCTCCACCGCCGCGCGTCCGGCCGAGATAGCCGACATCGAAAGTGTCTTGGCGGGTCACGCCGGTGTCACGTCCTTCTCTGTGCTGGGTGACCCCGACACGGGACTGGAAGCGGTTGTGGTGGCGCCCGGACTCACCTCGGTGCGCGACCTCATCCGCATGCTGAGAAACGCTCTGCCCGAGCGACACATGCCTCGCGTCACGTTGTCTGTTGCCGAATCGGCCGGTGCGGATCTCGAAGGACTACGCCGTTGTGAACGAGAAGTACGTAGGTTGTGGGCGCAGACCCTGGATATCAGCGCCGTCCCGATGGACACACCGTTCTTCGATCTCGGCGGGGACTCCTACCTGCTGTTCACGGTCCTAAACGGACTACGAAGTGGGGGATGGAAAGACGTTGACATGGCAGACCTCTTCGCCCACCCGACAGTCCGATCATTGAGCAATAGGCTGGACCGCCCCGAAACCTGTGTTTCTTCTGCTCGAGACGTATCCGACAACCGGTCTTCTCGCCGGGCTGCGGTTGCTGCGCGTCGTGGACGGGGGACTCGATGAGTGAACCCATCAGCGCCGACGCGATTGCGATAGTCGGTATGGCCGGCAGATTTGGTGCGGCACAATCTGTCCCGGAGTTCTGGCGGGCGCTGTGCGATGGCCGTGAACTCATTACCCGCTACTCGCGCGAGGAACTGCTGCTGCGCGGCGTGCCGGAGTCCATGCTGGACCACCCGGACTACGTTGCGGCACGCGGGGCCATCCGAGATCCCCTGGGGTTCGATGCGCAGTTCTTCGGCTACAGCCCCCGTGAGGCGCAGTTGATGGATCCGCAGCAGCGCATCCTCCTCGAGACCGCGTGGCACGTGGTTGAGGATGCGGGTGAGAGTCCAGTCGATCTGCACGGAACGGTGGCCGTTTTTGCGGCGACTGCTCCATCTACCTACCTGCGGACATTTCCCCCGCCTGCCAGCGCCGATTCGCTCGAAGTCCAGCTCGGTAATGACAGCGACTTCGCGGCTGCAAGGGTTTCGTACAAGTTGGGGCTGGATGGGCCGAGCATCGGAGTGTCCACGGCCTGTTCCTCGGGATTGACAGCCATACACCTCGCGTGTCAGAGCCTGCTGACGGGTGACGCGGATACGGCGTTGGCACTCGCCGCCTCGGTTCGCTTTCCCGCAGACCGTGGACTCATCAGGGTGCCGGGGTCAATCCTCTCTGCCGACGGTCACTGCCGACCATTCGCAGTCGACGCGGACGGGACAGTCGAGGCGGACGGATCTGCCGGAGTCATGCTGCGGCGTCTTGACGATGCCCTTGCCAACGGGGACCGGGTTTACGCGGTGATCCTGGGGTCGGCTATCGGCAACGACGGGAACGCCCGAGTGGGGTTCACCGCGCCGGGGGTGGAGGGCCAGCGGAGGGTCGTCCAGGCGGCTCTGCAGTATGCGGAGACCGAGGCTGCCGAGGTCGGATACGTCGAGGCTCACGGAACCGGCACCCGACTGGGTGACCCGGTCGAGACTCGCGCCCTTGCTGCCGTATATGGAGACCCTGACCGACGCGAACCGTGTCGATTCGGCTCGTTGAAGTCGAACGTCGGTCACCTCAACCACGTGGCGGGGCTTGCGGGTCTGATCAAGATCGCCCTCAGCGTGGAAAGCGGCACGATCCCACCCTGTCTTCATCTGGAGGGTGGAACCAATCCCGACCTCGATCTCGCCTCCGGCCGCCTGCAACCCCAGACTGCTCTCGCTCCATGGCCGGAGGGATACCAGCGGCGCGTCGGTGCGGTGAGTTCTTTCGGGATGGGCGGCAGTGGGGTGCACGTGGTCGTCACCACCGCGCCCGCCGTCCGTGCCGGGACGGTGTCGACGTCGGCCGGCCCGGTGCTGCTGCCTCTGTCGGCGCGCAGCCCAGAGGCGCTTGCACAGGTGACGGCACGGCTTGCCGATTGGTTCGAAAGCAACCCAGACTGCGACATGCGGGATGTCGGCTTCACCCTGGCTCACGGGCGGACGCCGATGAGATTCCGTACGGCAGTCCTCGTGTCGACTCCGGAGGAAGCGGTCAGCGCCCTCGCGGCAGCCGTGCCATCCCAGGTACCGCTAGATTCATCCGGCGGTACTGGTGTGATCTTTCCGGGTCAGGGTGCCGAGCATGCGGGCGCGGCTGCGTCCGCATACGACGACGACGCACAGTTCCGGAGCCATCTGGACGCGTGTCTTGACAGTCTGCCCGCACTTGAAAGGGCAAGAGTCCGAGCATATCTGCTTGACGCCGGCATTCCGGAGCGGGGGACTGAACTCGCCCAGCCCGCGTTGTTCGCGATGGAGTACGCGAAGGCTCGGTGCTGGGAGGCCGAGGGTCTGGAGTGGTCTGGGATGTTGGGCCACAGCGTGGGCGAGTTCGCCGCCGCATGTCTGGCTGGCGTGCTCAGCATGGAGGACGCCATGCGACTGGTTGCCGCACGCGGGCGCCTCGCCTCGACCACCGGACCGGGGTCGATGCTCGCTGTCCGTCTACCCATGACGGAACTTCACGAGCGCCTCGCAGGTTTCGACGGCTGGGACCTGGCCGCGCACAACGCGGAGGACGAGTTCGTGTTGTCCGGTACGGTTGCGGCTCTGTGTGCCATCGAGGCCGAATTGCAGTCGGCGAGGGTCACGACGCTTCGAGTCGAGGCCACCCATGCCTTTCATTCGAGGCTGCTCGACCCCGTAGTGGCGGAGTATCGCGACGTGGTGCAAAGCGTGACCCTTCGCGCTCCGCACCGCCCGTACATGTCTTGTGTGACCGGCGACTGGGTGACCGCCGATCAAGCGGTCTCGGTCGAGCATTGGGTAGAGCAGATGCGCGGCACCGTGCGGTTCGCGACTGCGATGCGAACAGCGTTGGACAGCGGGCTGTCGGTCTTCGTACAGCTCGGACCCGGGCAGATGGCAACGTCGGGCGTGCGTCGTGCGCGTGCACGAGCGGTCGTCGTATCCGGTGAGGGCCGTTCGGTCCGATCAGGACTCGGCCAGGCCTGGGCCAACGGCGCGGTGGTCCGATGGCCGGACGACGGACACAAGGTGGGTCTGCCCGGGTACCCGTTCGAACACCAGCAGTATGTGACCCGGCAGGCGGATGCGACGGAGTATGTGCCTGAATCCGCGACCGCCGCAGGGATTCCGCAGGGAGTGGCGGCAGCCGGGGCGGTGACTCAAGTGCCTCTCCATAGCTATTCGCGCTCGTTGATGGACACGGTTTACCGTGACCCGGGCACCGGACTCGAAGCGCAGATCGTCCAGATCGTGGAGGAAATGCTCGAGACACGGGGGATCGGCGCCGACGACGACTTCTTCGACTTCGGGTGGGACTCCCTGCTGTCGGTGGCCCTTGCGGCGCGGCTTTCCCGAGTTCTGGGATTCAAAGTCGACGCGGACCTGGTGTACGACGCGTCCACTGCGGCGCTCCTCGCAGCTGCATTGGTCACTCAGGGGGCCGATGCTACGGGAGCTGATGTCGCGGACGAAACCGCGAAGTGAGTCCGCACGCCGCCTGGTGATGAATCGACCATTCAGCAGGAGACGCTCGGCCGGCCGGCACCCCTCTGCCGGCCGACCGGGACGACTGAATTCAGCTCAGTTGGCGCGGTCCTTCAGCAGCAGCCGGACCGTGAGCTCGAGGCGATTGGTGACGTCGGTGGCCGACGCGCGTCGGGTCAGCCACTGCACGAGGTTCGACATCCACACGTCGGAGAGCACGCGCGCGATCGCGAGATCCTCTTCGGTGGGTTCGCCCACGCCCACGATGGCACCGGCGAGGAGCCGGTCGATGATGCCGGCGACCTGATCGACCTCGGCGGTCGCCGACGCGTCGGCGAACATGAAGGCGCGGGTCATCGCCTCGGTGAGCAGCGGGTCGCGCTGCATCGCGAAGGTGATCATGTCCAGTACGTGGCGCAGGCGGTCGATCGCGGTGTCGCCCCGCAGTTGTGAGCGGTCGACCTTCGACTCGACGCGTTCGAACTCGCGCGCCAGTGCGGTCACCAGCAGGTGGACCTTGGACGGGAAGTAGCGGTAGAGCGTGCCGACCGCGACGTCGGCCTTGTCGGCGACGGTGCGCATCTGGACGGCGTCGTAACCGCCCTTGGAGGCTAGAGCGAGCGTCGCGTCGAGGATGCGGCGGCGGCGTTCGCGCTGCGCGGTGGAACCGGCTTCGGGCGACGCGGCAGGGGTTGCGGCCCCCGCTGGGGCGTCGACCGCGGCGTTGCCTGGTGCAGAGCGGGCCATGTGTGTACGGACATCCTCACGTGATCGGCGACCGGGGAGGCGGGGGATTCACGGGTGGCTACCCGATCACCTCCACCCATGGCATATTAGAACAGGTTCTAATTATTCCTCACAACTCGACATACAGAGGATCACTCGTGACTATCGCCACGTCTCCCGAACAACAAGCCGTATGCCACAGTATCGAGTCCTGGGCGCGCGCCGCGAAGGTGACCGAACTCGTCCGTTCCGACCTCGACAAGCCGCGCGACCAGTGGACCCAGCTGTTCGGTCAGCTCGCGGACTTCGGTGTGTTCGCGGCCGCGGTGCCGGAGGCGTCCGGTGGTCTCGGGGCGGGATTCGTCGACGTGGCGGCGATGGTCGAGCAGTGCGGCATCGAATTGGTCCCGGGGCCCGTCGTCCCGACGGTGACCGCTGCTATCGCGCTGTCCACCAGCGCCGATGCCCGGGCGCAGGCGCTCCTCGACCAGGTTCTCGAAGGTGCGCTACCCATCGTGACGCCGGTCGCGAGCCACGCCGGCGGGGCGGCCGCACCGCTGTCCGACGCCATCGACCTCGGGCTCGTCGGCGGCTACTCCGAGGGTGTCGCGGTCCTCGCGGCGCTCGACGTCCCCGGTCGCGAGGGTCGCTGGTGGATCCTCCCGCCGAACGTCGGCAGCGCCGACATCGCGCCGGAGACCCCGCTCGACGGCACCACCTCAGTGGCCCGCGTGCGCCTGACCGGTGTCACCGCCGACGACCTCGTCGAACTACCCGATGCGCCGCTCGTCGAGGGGCTGCTGTCGGCGACGCTTGCTGCGTATCAGAGCGGCGTCACCCGCTGGACCCTCGACACCGCGGTCGACTACGCCAAGGTCCGCACACAGTTCGGTGCGCCGATCGGATCGTTCCAGGCGATCAAGCACATCTGTGCCGAGATGCTCTGCCGCAGCGAAGAGGTCACGGCCGTCGCATGGGACGTGGCCGGTGCGGTCGACGAGGTGCTCAACGCCTCCTCCGACGAACTCGCCTCTGCGCGAGAACAACTCGAGATCAGCCGGCTCGCCGCCGACGTCGTGGTGGCCCAGGCGCCCGCTGCCACGGCCAAGGACTGCATCCAGGTGCTCGGCGGGATCGGGTTCACCTTCGAACACGACGCGCATCTCTACCTGCGGTCCGCACTCGCCGCGCAGGCGGCTCTGGACCATGCGCACGATGCCGCCACCGCGCTCGCCGACCGCGGGCTCGCCGGTGCACGCCGGCGCTTCGCCCTCGACCTGTCGCAGGTCGAGGACAAGCGGAACGAGGTCCGCGAGACGGTCGCACGCATCGCGGCGGCCGACGCCGACGACCAGCGGCGCGTCCTCGCCGAGACCGGTTACCTCACCCCGCACTGGCCGGCGCCGTACGGACTCGGTGCCGATGCGGCCCTGCAGTTGCTCATCGACACCGAACTCGACGCGGCCGGCGTCGTCCGGCCCGACCTCGTCATCGGCGCCTGGGCGATTCCGACGATCCTGTCCCACGGCACCGACGCGCAGCGCGAACGCTTCGTCGCCCCGACCCTCGCCGGCGAGATCGTCTGGTGCCAGCTGTTCAGCGAACCGGAGGCCGGTTCCGACCTCGCCGCGCTGCGTACCAAGGCGGAGCGCGTCGACGGCGGCTGGAAGCTGTCCGGTCAGAAGATCTGGACCTCGCAGGCGCACAACGCGCAGTGGGCCATCTGTCTGGCGCGCACCGACGCCGAGGCCCCCAAGAACAAGGGGATCACCTACTTCCTCGTCGACATGTCCTCGCCGGGCATCGACATCCGGCCGCTCCGCGAGCTGACCGGTCGCGCCAACTTCAACGAGGTCTTCCTCGACGACGTCGTCGTGCCCGACGACTGCGTGGTCGGCGAGGTGAACAACGGCTGGCGGTTGGCCCGCACGACCCTCGCGAACGAACGCGTGGCGATGGGCGGGTCCGGGCTCGGCAAGGAGATGGAGTCGCTGCTGCGTCAGGTGCAGGGCATGACGCGCGACCTCTCCGACGCCGAACGGGTGGCACTCGGCAGCCAGTTCGCCGACGCACATGTCGGTCGGGTCCTCGACGCCCGTGCCGCCACCCAGCAGCTCGCCGGACTCGACCCGGGTGCGCTGTCCAGCGTCCGCAAATTGATCGGTGTGCAGCACCGCCAGTCGGTGCCCGATCTCGCCCTGCGGCTCCTCGGCGTGCAGGGCCTGGCGGCCACCGGTGCGTCCGACGCGGTGCTGCAGAACCGCTGTCTGTCGATCGCCGGTGGAACGACCCAGATTCTCAAGACCGCGGCGGCGGAACGCATTCTCGGTTTGCCGCGCGGCTGACCGGTCCAGGCTGCGCGAAACCGCAGATAAAGCCGGATCTCTACCCCCGGATGCGCCGACTCTGATACAACTAGAACAAGTTCTAGTTCTGTAGTTCGCGCACGGTGAGGAGACGCAGGGTGGACTTTGCCCTGGACGGCACGGCGATCGCGGTTCGCGACGTCGCGGAGGACGTGTTCGCACGACGACAACCCGACTGGGAGTCGACCTTCGGCAGGCGGGATTCCGGCGAGTCGGGAGCAGGTGATCAGGTCGGCGGCTTCGATGCCGAGACCTGGCAGGCGCTCGTCGACGCCGGGTTGCTCGCGTTGCCGTTACCGGCCGACCACGACGGTGACGAGGTCGACGAGGCGGGACTGCTGCCGCTGTTCCGCCGGATGGGGCGCGCCGCCGCGGTGACCCCGGCGCTCGGCACCCTGACCGCCGCGCTCGTCCTCGCCCGGGCTGCCGGCGACGGTGGGGACGTGTGGTCGCGCTGGGCCGAGTCCCTGACCGCCGGACGCTGGGCTGCCATCGCGATCGGCGAACACGGCGACCCGCTGACACCGACGCCCCAGACGAGCGTCCGGGGCGGGCGACTCAACGGCACCAAGGTCGGGGTCCTGCACGCCGAGGGTGCCTCGGTCCTCCTCGTCACGTCCGACGCCGGCGTCGTGGCCGTGCCCCCGACGGCCGACGGTGTCACTCTCACCCGTACCCCGTCATCTAGCGGGTGGGGCGAGTACACGATCAGCTTCGACGACGTCGCCGTCGCCGATGCCGATGTCATCAGTCGTGAGTTGGCGGTCCTGCGCGATCGCTATCGGCTCGCGCTGTGCGCCTACGCCGACGGTCTGGTCGCCGGGGCCACCCGGCTCACCGCCGACCACGTCTCGACGCGCGAACAGTTCGGCAAACCGATCGCGCTGTTCCAGGCCGTCGGTCAGCAGCTCGCCGACATCTACGTCGTCGGCCGGTCGATGGAGCTGTCGACCACCGCCGCTGCCTGGCGTCTCTCCGAAGGCCTGGACGCCGCAACCGATCTCGGCGTCGCCGCCTACTGGCTCGCCGAGGAGATCCCGCCGACCCTGCGGACGATGACCCATCTGCACGGCGGTATCGGCGTGGACATCACCTATCCGCTGCACCGGTACTTCTCCGTCGCCAAGGACCTCGCCCGCCTGGTGGGTGGGGCCGCGGTGCGGCTCGACGAACTCGCCGACATCACCGAGGGCGCCGCCCCGGCCGACCGAGCACAGAGGTGAGCATGTTCATCGATCTGACGTCCGAGCAGCGCGCGCTGCGTGAGGAACTCCGGGAGTATTTCGCCGACCTGGTGACCCCGGAAGAAGCGAAGGTCATGCTGACCGAGCGGCACGGACCCACATACCGCAAGGTCATCAAGCGGATGGGCGACGACGGCTGGCTCGGTGTGGGTTGGCCGAAGGAGTTCGGCGGCAAGGGCTTCGGGGAGATCGAACAGCAGATCTTCACCAACGAGGCCGTCCGCGCCGACGTCCCGCTGCCGTCGGTCACCCTGCAGACCGTCGGCCCGACCCTGCAGGTCCACGGCACCGAGGAGCAGAAGCGCAAGTTCCTGCCCGCGATCCTGGCCGGCGATGTGCACTTCGCCATCGGCTACACCGAACCCGAGGCAGGTACCGACCTGGCGTCGCTGAGTACCACCGCAGTGCTCGACGGCGACCACTACGTGGTCAACGGCCAGAAGATCTTCACCACCGGTGGGCATGACGCCGATTACATCTGGCTGGCCGTGCGCACCGACAAGGACGCGCCCAAACACAAGGGCATCTCGATCCTCATCGTGGACACGAGGGATCCCGGGTTCAGCTGGACGCCGATCATCACCGCCGACGGTGCCCACCACGTGAACGCCACCTACTACCAGGACGTGAAGGTCCCGGTGACGATGCGCGTGGGCGAGGAAGGCGACGGTTGGAAGCTGATCACCACGCAGCTCAACCACGAGCGCGTCATGCTCGGACCGGCCGGACGCATCGACGGTCTGGCGGCCCGACTGCGTGCCTGGACGCAGCGTCCGGGTCCCGACGGCACCGTGATCGCGAAGCAGCCCGACGTGCGCCGGGCGCTGGCCACCATCGACGCCTACGGCCGGATCAACGAACTGCTCAACTGGCAGGTCGCCTCCACCGGTGAGGCGATCTCCATGGCCGATGCCGCCGCGACGAAGGTGTTCTCCACCGAACGCATCCAGTCGGTGTGCCGGATGGCGAACGAAATCATCGGCCGCTACGGCGATTTCACCGATCCGGAGACCGCCGCCCTGGTGGACTGGCTCGACGTCCAGCAGAAGCGCCACGTCGTCATCACCTTCGGCGGCGGGGTCAACGAGGTCATGCGCGACATGATCGCCACCGCCGGACTCGGACTCCCGAGGGCCAAGCGTTGAGCACCCCCGAGCTGACCGGTACCGAATTGACCGAAGACGAGGCGATCCGCGCTGCCGCGCAGACGATCATGGACGACGGTGCGAGTGCACCGGTGCGTGGGCGCGATCCGATCAACCAGCCGATGATCAACAACTGGGTCGAGGCGATGGGCGACGAGAACCCCATCTACGTCGACGATGCCGCGGCACGCGCTGCCGGACACCCCGGCGTGGTGGCGCCGCCGGCGATGGCCCAGGTGTGGACCATGCGCGGCCTCAACGGCGTACGCACGGCCGACGATCCGCTCGGACGCGCGACACAGCTCTTCGACGACGCGGGCTTCACCTCGGTGGTCGCGACCAACTGCGACACCGTGTACCACCGCTACACCCGGCCGGGCGAACAGGTGTCGTTGTCGGCCGAACTCATCGAGATCGTCGGCCCCAAGAACACCGCGCTCGGTGAGGGCTGGTTCTTCACCACCCGCAACGTGTGGTCGGTGCCTGACGAGAACGGTGCAGCCGAGGTCGTCGCGGAGATGCGGTTCCGCATCCTCAAGTTCCGCCCGGCCGCGAAGGACGCTGCACCCGAGCCGGTTTCGTCGGTACCCGACGATCTCGACCCGGCCCGGTTGCTCAAGCCGAGCGTCTCGCGCGACACCGCCTTCTTCTGGGAGGGTGTCGCCGCACACGAACTGCGCATCCAGCGCGACGGCGACGGCGCCCTGCGTCATCCGCCGGTCCCGGCGACCTGGAAGCCCCGCGAGGCCGACGGTTCGGTGCCGGCGACCGACTACGTCGTCGCCTCGGGAACCGGAACCGTCTACAGCTACGTGGTCCATCGTGCCCCCAAGGTCCCCGGCCGGCAGCTGCCGTTCGTCGTCGCCCTCGTCGAGCTCGACGAAGGCGTGCGGATGCTGGGTGAACTGCGCGGCGTCGAACCGGAGGACGTCGAGATCGGCATGCCGGTCCGGGCGACCTTCCTGGACTTCCCGGCCCGCGACGATGCGGGAACACCGGCGTGGACGCTGTACGCCTGGGAACCGGCGAGTGAAGGGGGAGAAGCATGACCGGTGTCGCCACTCCGGCGGTGAGCGTCGGAACCACACTGCCGCCTTTGGTCGTCGACGCGACCCCGACCTTCGTCGTCGCGACGGCACTCGCCACCCGCGACTTCCAGGACGTGCACCACGACCGCGACCTCGCGCAGGCCAAGGGGTCCAAGGACATCTTCGTCAACATCCTGACCGACACCGGTCTGGTCGAGCGCTTCGTCACCGACTGGGCGGGTCCCACCGCCCGAATACGTTCGATCGCACTGAAACTGGGCGTGCCGTGGTACGCCTACGACTCGGTCACCTTCACCGGTGAGGTCACCGAGGTCGCAGACTACGGCCTGCTGACGGTCGCCGTCACCGGAACCAATTCGCTGGGCAAGCACGTCATCTCGACGGTGACCCTCACCATCGGCGAGGGTGCCTCGAATTCGTCGCAAGGGGAGGGGCACTGATGGGCGGGTTGTCCGGACAGGCGGCTATCGCCGGCATCGGGGCCACCGAGTTCTCCAAGGACTCCGGGCGGAGCGAGCTGCGGCTCGCGGCGGAGGCGGTGTCGGCGGCGATCGCCGATGCGGGTCTGACCCCGGCCGACGTCGACGGACTCGTCACGTTCACCATGGACACCAACAGCGAGATCTCGGTCGCCCGGGCCGTCGGAATCCCCGAGCTGACCTACTTCTCGCGGATTCACTACGGCGGCGGCGCAGCGTGCGCGACCGTGCAGCAGGCCGCGATGGCGGTGGCGACCGGGGTCGCCGACGTCGTCGTCGCCTACCGTGCGTTCAACGAACGGTCGGGACTGCGGTTCGGACAGGTGAATTCGGCGGTCGCCAACCAGGAGAACTCCTCGGGCACGGAGAACGCCTTCAGCTACCCGCACGGGTTGTCGACGCCGGCGGCGTTCGTCGCGATGATCGCCCAGCGGTACATGCACGACTACGGCTCCACCAGTGAGGATTTCGGCCGAATCGCGGTCGTCGACCGCAAGCATGCCGCGGTCAATCCAGACGCCTTCTTCTACGAGAAGCCGATCACCCTGGAGGACCACCAGAACTCCCGGTACATCGCCGAGCCGTTGCACCTGCTCGACTGCTGTCAGGAGTCCGACGGCGGTGTCGCGCTGGTCATCGTGTCGGCCGAGCGTGCCAAGGACCTGCCGAACACACCGGCCGTGATCGCTGCGGCCGCAGCCGGTTCCGCGGCCGACCAGTTCATCATGACCAGCTACTACCGCGACGAGCTGGCATCGCTGCCCGAGATGGGTCTCGTCGGACGGCAGCTGTGGTCGCAGTCCGGCCTCGGTCCCGAGGACATGGACATGGCCGTCCTGTACGACCACTTCACCCCGTACACGCTCCTCCAGCTCGAGGAGCTGGGTTTCTGCGGACGCGGTGAGGCCAAGGACTTCGTCCGTGAACCCGGTGCCCTGGAGGTGGGCGGCCGCCTGCCGCTCAACACCCACGGTGGCCAGCTCGGTGAGGCCTACATCCACGGCATGAACGGCATCGCCGAAGCCGTCCGTCAGATCCGGGGTACCTCCGTCAACCAGGTCGACGACGCCGAGAAGGTCGTCGTCACCGCCGGAACGGGCGTCCCCACAAGCGGGTTGGTGCTCACCGCATGACCGGAACCGCAGCCACCACCCACATCAGTCCCGACCAGCCAGTCCAGTGCAACAACTCTCTTGAGAACGAGGAGCGCGCAGAATGAAGTTCAACCTCGCCGATGTCTTCGAGACGGTCGCCGATTCGGTGCCCGAGCGGATCGCGCTCAGCTATCAGGGCCGCCAGATCAGCTACGCCGAACTCGACAAGCTGTCCAACCAGGTGGCACACCTGCTCTCGGGTTCGGGTATCGGCGCCTTCGACAACGTTGCACTGTTCCTCAAGAACAGCGTCGAACACGTCACCAGCCTCCTCGGCCTGCTGAAGGTCCGCGCGGTGCCGGTCAACATCAACTACCGGTACACCAACGCCGAGCTGCAGTACATCTTCGACAACTCCGATTCGCGCGCGATCATCGTCGAACTCCCCGAGCACCAGCGCAGCGTCGCCGCGCTGCTCGCCGAGACGCGCACCGTCCGAACGGTGTTCGTCATCGGTGACGTCGTCGAGGAACTCACCGCGGCCGTCGCAGACCTGCCCGATGGACGCACCGTCGAGATCGTGTCCTTCGCCGAGGCCGACTCCAAGCCGGACAACCGCGACTTCGAGCCACGCAACGGCGAAGAGCTCTACCTGCTCTACACCGGTGGCACCACGGGTTACCCAAAAGGCGTCATGTGGCAGCACGACGACTTCTTCCGCAAGCCGCTCTCGGGTGGCAACCCCTACGGTGATCCCCGCAAAGATCTCGAGGAGATCGGTACGGCGGTCAAGGATTTCCCGTCCATCGCCTTCCTGCTGGCGGCTCCGCTCATGCACGGCGCGGCATCGTACTCGCTGTTCACCTTCTTCACCCTCGGCGGTCGCCTGGTGATCCAGCGCGACTTCGACCCTGAGGCCATCGTCACCGAGGTCGAGAAGGAGAAGGTCAACATCGTCCTCATCGTCGGCGACGCCATGGGCATGCCGCTGGTGGAGGAGTTGGAGAAGCGGAAGGACTCCGTCGACCTGTCGTCGATGTTCTCCATCACCTCCGGTGGCGCGATCTGGTCGCAGCACGTGCGTGACCGCATGCTCGCGGTGAAGCCGGATCTGGTGCTGCGCGACAACTTCGGTGCGTCGGAGTCGGGCAACGACGGCGAGATCATGATGGACGACAACGGCAACCTGAAGGTGCCGCCGACCGACCGCATGATGGTCGTCGACGAGAGTCTCAACAAGATCGAGCCGGGCTCGGGCAACGTCGGGTACATCGCACGCATCGGCAACGTCCCCCTCGGCTACTACAAGGACGAGGAGAAGACCGCCAAGACCTTTCCCACGCTGCCGGACGGCACCCGGATCTCGATCTTGGGTGACATGGGCACCGTCGAGGCCGACGGTTCGATCGTCTTCCTCGGCCGCGGATCGCAGTGCATCAACACCGGTGGCGAGAAGGTGTACGCCGAAGAGGTCGAGGCCACCCTGCACGCGCATCCGGCTGTCGCCGACGCGCTGGTTGTCCCGGTTCCCGACGAGAAGTACGGCCAGCGGGTCGCCGCGGTGATCTCGCTCGCCGAGGGCGCCGAGGAGCCGTCGCTCGAGGAGATCCAGGAGCACTGCCGCGAGACCCTGGCCCGCTACAAGGTCCCGCGCACCGTCGTGTTCGTCGACGAGGTCAAGCGCACGCCGGCCGGCAAGGCCGACTACCGCTGGGCCAAGGCGGCCGCGGCCAAGGAGAGCACTCCGGTCTAGCCGCTCAGCAGAGGGGCGGGGGCTCAGGTGAGCTGCAGGCTCGCCCACAGCGCGAGCGCGGCGACGCCGAGCGTCGCGGGGACGGTGAGCGCGCCGAGCCGTAGGTACTCGCGTGAGGTCGGCGCTGCGACATCGCGGTGCATGATCTCCCGCCACAGCAGGTTGGCCAGCGACCCGAAGTAGGCCAGGTTGGGGCCGATGTTGACGCCGAGCAGCATCGCCATGACCAGTCCCGGGTCGTGGGCCACCAGCGGGATCAGTAGAAGCGTCGCCGGGAGGTTGTTGACGAGGTTCGCCAGAACCGCGGCGAGCACGGCGACCGCCAGGATGCCGAGCAGCGTCGACGACGACGGGATGAGCCCGCCGATCCAGTCGCCGAGGGGGCCGTCGCGCACCGGCAGGATGACGACGCCGAGCGTGGCGACGAAGGCCAGGAACGGCAGGTTCAGCGCGGTGATCGTGGAGCGCAGGGTGGCGATCGGAGAGCGGAGTAGCTCCGGCATGGTGAATCCCACCGCACCCGCCCCGGCGACCGCGGCGAGCGGCACACCGAACGGTTCGGCGATCACGAAGGCCACCAGCAGCAGCGCCAGCCCTATGAGCAGCAGGGTCGGGCGCCGAGCGTGCGGTTGAGGTTCACGGTCAGCTGCTTCGGGTGTGGGACTGCGCAACTCGCCGGCGAAGTACCACCGGAAGATCAAGTACTCGACGAGGATCGCCGCGATCCACGGCGCCAGCATCACGCCGGTGAAACCGAGAAAGCCGAAGCCGGTGGCCGAGAACGCCAGCAGGTTGGTGAGGTTGGAGACCGGCAGCAGCGTCGACGCGGTGTTCGCCAGATGGGCGCTGGAGAAGGCGATCGGGGTCACGCGCGCGCCGATGTGCCGCGCGGTGGCGACGGCGACCGGAGTCAGCAGCACGATCGTCGTGTCGAGGCTCAGGATGGCCGTGGTCACCGCAGCAGCGACGAACACGATACGCAACAGGCGATGCGGCGAGGACCGGCTCCAACCGGCGAGCACTGTCCCGACCCAGGTGAAGACGCCTTCGCGGGCGCACACGTCCGCGACCACCAGCATCGCGGCGAGGAAGCCGATGGTCGGGGCCATGGTCATGACCTCGTCGGCCGCGGCCTCGAGGTCCGTCAGACCGAGCGCGATGAGCAGTCCGGCCACCGGTGCTGCCACCACGACCACCGGAACACGCTGCGCGGCAAGGGTTGCGATGATCACCACGACGAGGCCGGCGATGCTGACGATGCAGCCGGCGATGCTGTCCACGGTGAGCACCGCAGACAGGTTACGCGTCAGTCGTTGGCGTAGGTGTCGTCGAGGTCGGGATCGGCCTCGAGGTCACCGGTTCGGCTCGTGATGACCGGACCTTCGACGACGCGGCGGGGAGTGATCCACAACAAGACGACGGTGCTGGCGAGCATGATGCCGCCCAGGATCAGCGACGCCTGCTCGAACGGCACGTCGAAGGCGGCCTGGCTGCCCTGGGCGATCTTGTCGGCGAGCTCGCCGGACTGCGCGGACAGATTGTCGACCACGACCCTCGCCTCGGCGAGGGACCGCTCGATGAGCGTGCCGGCCTGTTCGGCCTGGGCGATGGTGGCCTGACCGCCGGTCGGGTCACCCGCGGCTATCTGCTGTTGTCCGGCGGCGGTGAGCTGCTCCGAGGTCTGCGGTCTCTCCGATCCGTGCCTTGTAGCCGGCGGCCACCATGGAGCCGGCGATCGCGATGCCGATGGCCGCCCCGATCTCGCGGGCGGTGTCGTTGATCGCCGAACCGACGCCCTGGTTGTCGAGCGGGGTGTTGGACATGATCGCGGTGGTGGCCGGGGCGGAGGCGAGGCCGATGCCGATGGCGATGACCGCCAGAATCCAGGCCAGGGTCCAGTAGTCGTCCACCCGGATCAGGCCCAGCAGTGTCAGGCCGATCCCCGACAGCAGCGCACCGCCGGCGATCACGAATTTGAGTGAATCCAACCGCACCGCGAGCCAATTCGACAGCAGCGAGAAGACGCCCACGCCGGCGACGAACGGCATCAGCGCGACGGCGGACTGCAGTGGCGAGTAGCCGAAGACCAGCTGCAACAGCTGCAGGACGAGGTAGAACATGCCGAACGAGGCGAGGAACTGCACCGCCACCGACAGCGAACCCGATCCGAACGCCCGGTTGCGGAGCAGTCGTACGTCGAAGAGCGGTGAGGCCGAACGCAGTTCGACGACCACGAACAACACGGCGAGCAGGATGCCGCCGATCAGACAGCCCAGGACGAGCAGATCGTCCCACCCGCGGTGCGGCGCCTCCAGGAGCCCGAAGACCACACCCGCGATCGCCAGCACCGAGCACAGCGTGCCCGGGATGTCGAAGCGGCCCGGGTCGGTGTCCTTCGACGTCCCGATGGTGAAGCAGAGCAGCGCCGACACGGCCGACGACGCGGCGAAGGTGATGAAGATCGAATGCCAGGAGAAGAACTCGAGCAGGAGGCCGGTGACGAGGAAACCGGCGATCGCACCGCCGCCGGCGATGGCCGACCAGATGCTGATCCCGACCGCCCGCTGGCCGTCGGGCATCCCGGAGGTGATGAGCGACAACGTCGTCGGCATGATCAGCGCGGCGGCGGCGCCGGCGAGGCAGCGCGTGAGGATCAGCTGCTCCGGGCCGTTCACCCAGATCGCGGCGAGCGATGCGATACCGAAGAACACCAGCCCGACGATGAGGACCTCGCGTCGTCCGAACCGGTCACCGATCGCGCCGGCCGGCAGCAAGAGCGCGGCGAGAGCGAGCGTGTAACCGTCGACGATCCACGTCATCTGGCCGGCGTCGGCGCCGGTGTCGACGGCGATGTCGGGCAGTGCCGTGTTGAGTGCCGCCATGGCGGCGACGACCATGCTCACGGACAAGCAGGCGACGAGGACGAGCCACGCGGAGCGCGCATCCATCCGGAAGCCGTTCGGCAATTTCATCTTCCGTCCCCGATTTCGGTGTGTGACTCGTAGGATCGCAGGGTTGCCGTCCGTCGCGTTGCGGTTTCGTTATCGCGACACGCGTGGGGGCTACCACCGCAACGTGGGTAACTTGTGACACATTTATCACTGCAGTACCAGAGGCCGTAACGGTCGAAGTTGGCCCCGGACAATCGAAAGTGGTGAAAGGTCATGGCCTCACCCCACATCGCGTCAAACCCCGTCGCGTCCGCCACTGCAGGTCCCAGTACCGGCGCGGCCCCGATCGCTTCTCCGAACAGTAGCGACGTCTCGCCTGCACGCCTCCACATCTGGCGGGTGCTGTCGATGCTCGCGGCGCTCATCGGCGTCATCGTGACCCTCGTGGTCATCGCGTCGTCGGCGGTGTGACCGCCGACGACGCGTGACCGGGTGACTACCCGGCGTGCTTCTCGATGGCAGTGCCGAGTCGCGGCAGTGCCGCGACCACATGGTTCTTGGCCTTCCCGCGCAGCGAGTTGTAGGCCTTCGCCAATCCGGGCTTGGCCGAATCGGCCTGTGCGTCGGTGACCGCCAGCAGGGCCTCGGCAGCGGCGTCGCCGTTGGCCGAGAGGTGATCGCCGAAGGCGACACCCGCAGGCTTCGAATCCCACAACGGCGCGAGGGCCGTCAGGAAGTCCTCCGCCAGCTGATCCGTGGCGCTGCGCACCACGCCGGGCTTCACCTTCTGGACCGCCGAGTAGGCGGTCTTCACAGCGGCGCCGCTCAGACCCGACTGGTCGGCCACCTCGGCATCGATGACACCGACCAGGTCGGTCACCAGTGCGCTGCGGTTGTCGGCAAGTAGGGGCGTCAGCGAATCGCTCATGCGGTCTCCTTGTGAATATGCGACGTGGTTCACGCGGACCGGTCGTTCCCGGTCCGCGTGTAGAGCGTACTGGCCGCCGCTGACGGGCCGGCGACTCAGTTACGCGCGCACACCACATTGGCGAGGGCCTTCGCGCCCTCCCGTTCGATGACACTCGCGGTGGCCAGGAAACGGGCGCCGTCGTCCCAGACCGCGACCTCGAGGGTCTCGCCGGGGAAGACCACGCCGGCGAAAGATGCCGAGAACTCCGCGACGGCGGCGACGTCTCCGTCGAGCAGTTCGTCGGTGATGGCGCGGGCGACCGTGCCGTAGGTGCACAGCCCGTGCAGAATCGGGCGCGGAAAGCCTGCGCGCGAGGCGAACTCGGGATCGGAGTGCAGCGGGTTGCGGTCGCCGCACAGCCGGTAGAGCAGCGCCTGGTTGGGCAGCGTCGGGATGCGGAGCCGGTGATCGGGTTCGCGGTCGGGGTACTCGACCTTCTCCGACGTGCCGCGCTCACCGCCGAAGCCGCCCTCGCCCTTGGCGAAGATCGACGACCGTGCGGTCCACAGCGTCTGACCGGCGTCGTCGGTGGTCACCGACTCCTGGACGATGACGGCGGCCGATCCCTTGTCCTGGACCTCGGCGATGCGGGTCCGGGTGGTCGCCTTGCCGGCCGCCGGCAGCGGACGATGGGCGGCGATCTTCTGGCTTCCGTGGACGACCTTGGCGAGGTCGATGTCGACGCCGGGGAAGGAGACCTTCGGCGGCTCGGTGGTGTGGAAACCCGCGGCGACGGTCGCGAAGGTCGGCAGGACCTTGGGCGCCGAATCATGAACGTAGCTCAGCGACTCGGTGTCCATCGGGTCGGCCGCGGCGCCCACCGCGAGGTGATAGAGCGCGACATCCGATGCCGACCACTCGAACGAGACCTCGGGCAGTTCCGCTCCGACGGCGACGGTGGGATCGATCGGCATGGTTCAGGCTCCTGTCTGGGACGTCGGGGTGGTGGCCGACGCCTTGGCGGCGATGTCGGCGGCAGCGAGGTAGCCGAAGACGATCGCCGGGCCGATGGTGGCGCCGGGACCGGCGTAGGTGTGGCCCATCACCGGTGCACTGGTGTTGCCCGCGGCGTACAGGCCCTCGATGACCGATCCGTCGGCGCGAAGCGCGCGACCCGCGGCGTCGGCGTTGATGCCGCCCTTGGTGCCGAGGTCGCCGGGGACCATCTTGACCGCGTAGAACGGGCCCTTGCTGACCTCGCCGAGGCTCGGGTTGGGCTTGTTGGTGATGTCACCGTAGTAGTGGTCGTAACCGCTTGCGCCACGGCCGAAATCCTCGTCGACGCCGGCGCGGGCGAAGCCGTTGAATCGCTCGGTGGTGGCGACGAGCGACTCGGCGGGAACGCCGATCTTCTCCGCGAGTGCAGAGATGCTGTCCGCCTTCACGACCACGCCCGACTCATACCACTTCTTCGGGAGCGGCTGTCGCGCATTGATTCCGGCGAAGAGGTAGCGGTTACGGCAGCGCTGATCGAAGATCAGCCACGACGGCACGTTCTCGCCCGGACCCTCGCCGTGACCGAACTCGCCGCCGTACATCTGGTGCACCGCTTCGACATACGGGAGTGACTCGTTCATGTAGCGCTTGCCGCGCAAGTTCACGATGAAGGTGCCGGGGACCGACCGCTCGGACAGCGCGAACCACGGTCCGCGCGGCAGCGGGATCGTCGGACCCCACCAGGCGTCGTCCATGAGGGAGACCGCGGCGCCGATCTTGAGCCCGGCGTTGATGCCGTCGCCGGTGTTGCTGGGTGCACCGGTGGTCCAGTCGGAACCGATCGGTTCGCGCTGGTACTTCTTGCGCATCTCCTCGTTGTGCTCGAAGCCGCCGCAGGCGAGGATCACGCCCTGGCGCGCGTGGATCTCGAACTGCTTGCCCTCGGACTCCGCGATCACGCCGACGACCCGGTCGTCGGCGGTGATGAGGTCGACGAGGCCGGTGTTGAGGCGGACCGGGACCCCGGCCTCGCGCACGCCGATGAGCAGCTCGGCGGCCAGTGCCGCGCCCATCGCGATCAGCTTCTTGCCGCGGCTGCGGGCCCAGAAGAACCGGCTGCCGACCTTCGCCATGCGCAGCGGCCCACGCCAGTGGCGGAGACCGGTGTTGAGCCAGCGGTAGTCGGACTGCAGCACGACCATGTTGAGCGGGGCCTTGGTGTACTGCGGGTGCAGCGTCTTGAGGTCGTCCCCGAGGCGGCGCGCGTCGAACGGCCGCGGCTCGATCGACCGGCCGCCGAGACGACCGCCCGGCGCCTCGGGGTAGTAGTCCGAGTAGTTCTTCACCCACTCGAGGTCGAGGGGTGCGTGCTCCAGCAGGAAGTCGAGGGCCTCGGGTCCGCGATCGATGTAGGCGTCGATGCGGTCGGCCGGGGCGTGCTCGCCGATGATCGCGTGCACGTACTCGCGGGCCTTCTCCGGCGTATCGCTGACGCCGTCGCGCTTCAGCACCGAGTTGTTGGGGATCCACACGCCGCCGCCGGACCGGGAGGTCGAACCTCCCCAGTAGGGCGACTTCTCGATCAGGACGGTCTTGAGGCCCTTGCGGGCCGCGGTGATCGCGGCGGCCAGACCGGCACCACCGGCGCCGACGACGATGACGTCATAGGTCTCGGGTTCGGTGCTGGTCTGTGGTTGATCGGACGAGCCGGCCATGGGGTCCCCTTCGTGCGCGCAGCTGTAACGTGTTCTACCTGAATTAGAACACGTTACAGAAACGTGCCGCCAGGGTCAGTCGCCTCATTCCCGCGAAACCGTCAGGACGAGGCGCTGACCTGCACGGTCATGACGACCGGCTTTCCGCTGGATGGGAGTAGCGTCGCGCTCAGGGTGGCCCGGGATCGCTCCGACCTCCCGCTGAGCGGAAGCGGTCCCATTCCTACCGCGGCGGCCGGGCCTAGCGTGCCGGCATGGCACACAACACATGGTCCAGGCAGGAACTCGAAGAGGCATACCAGCGGTGGTTCATCACCATCAACCGCGCCGGGTCGGGGGAGGGGAGCTGGCGGGACTTTCTCGACCTGTTCACCGATGACGTCGTCTATCACGAGCAGATGGCGGGTGAGCTGAAGGGCAAGGAAGGGATCTGGGCGTGGGCCGAACCCAGCCTGGCGCAGTTCCCGGGCTCGCACACCGAGAGCTTTCCCGAGCACTGGCATGTCATCGACGAGACCAACGGGACCATCGTCGCCCGCCTCGACAACGTGATGAGCGATCCCGGTGACGGGAGCCGATTCGCGGCGCCGCACATCAGCGTCCTCGACTACGCCGGTGACGGGAAGTTCTCCCAGCAGCGGGACGTCTACGACGTGACGACCTTCCTCGACCTCATCAAGGCGTGGGGGCGTCGTGCGATGGAGCTGGGAACCTTCGACGCGGAGCAGCGGGCGTGGTTTGCCGCGGTGTACCCGGAGACCGTCCCCGGCTGACCGTTCAGGTGGGGGTCCACTGAATGGGAAGGTCCCGACCACTCGGCCGCCGAGCACTTAACGTACCTCTGTACGCGGCCCTGTGATCCAGCTCACGACCATTCTGGGCCGTCTTCCCCGTTGTCGCACAACACAACTCAGCCTCTCACGCTTCGGAAGGTTCACCGATGACCACTCCTGTCGACACCGTCGCAGCGGCCGTAGCCGCCGCGGACGCACCCACATTCGAGGCCCGCAAGATCGCGTCCGGGTTCTCCTGGCCGGAATGTCCGCGCTGGCACGACGGAGCACTGTGGTTCTCGGACATGTACACCGGGACGCTCAAGACCCTGGACGCCGACGGCAATGCGACCGTGGTCGTCGACGCAAACGGACGCGCCGCGGACACCGATGCCCCCATCACCCTCGGCGGGTTCGGTTGGCTGCCCGACGGTCGGCTGATCGTCAACTCGATGCACGAGCAGAAGGTTCTCGTCCACGGCGGCAACGGGATCGACGATCTCACCGTCTACGCCGATGTCGGCGAGTTCGCGATCAAGGCCGTCAACGACATGGTCGTCGACGCCGATGGTCGTGCCTACATCACCCAGCTCGGCTTCGACATCTTCCACGGCGAGACCCCGATCACCTCGGCGCTGATCATCGTGGAGCCCGACGGTACTGCACACGTCCCGGCCGGCATACCGGAGCTGAACTGCGGCAACGGCATCGGGATCAGTTCGGACGGCTCGAAGCTCTTCGTCGCCGAGGTGATGGCGCAGAAGATCACCGTGATCGACCGTGCCGCCGACGGAACACTCTCCAACGCGCAAGATTTCGCCACCTGTCCGTTCATGCCGGACGGCATCGGCCTGGACGAGGAGGGCGGGGTCTGGGCGGCAATGCCCGGTGGCGGATACGTGGCCAGGTTCACCGAAGAGGGCTTGACGGACGCGGTGCCGATGCCGCTCGAAGGCGGCATCGCATCGGCCTGCCTGCTCGGCGGACCCGATCGCAGCACTCTCTACATGACGGTCGGTTACGAGGTCTTCGACTTCGAGAAGTCCGCGCGCGAAGCACTCGGCGGGATCTGGGTCGCCGACGTCAAGCACCACGGCGGCCAGACGCGCCCCTGAGCCCCGACCACCCATCTGTTTCGAACCGATTCGAGGACGACACCATGACAGCACCACTCGACTTCACCGATCGCGTCGTGATCGTGACCGGCGCGGGCCGCGGTATCGGCCGCGCACACGCCCTTCTCCTGGCTTCGCGCGGCGCATCGGTCGTGGTCGGCGACCTGGGCTCGACCACCGACGGCTCCGGCGTCGAGTCGGGCGATCCGGCTGCCGACGTCGCCGCGGAGATCACCTCCGCCGGCGGCAAGGCGGTCGCGGTCGCCTCCGACATCACCACCGACGAGGGCGCGCTGGCTCTTGTCGACGCCGCGATCTCGAACTTCGGTCGGATCGACGCGGTCATCAACAACGCGGGCATCGTGCGGGCAGCGCCCTTCCGAGAGGTGCCCGACGCCGAGTACCAGCGACACCTCGACGTCCACTTCCTGGGTCCGATGCGCCTTCTCCGTGCCGCGTGGCCCCATCTGCTCGAGTCGCCGGCACCCCGCGTGGTCAACACGATCTCGCAGGCGATGCTCGGCAACCCCGGGATGGCCCACTACGGCGGCTCGAAGGGCGCGCTGTTCGGCCTGACCCGTAATCTCGCGCTCGAGGGCCTCGAGGCGGGCGTGAAGGTCAACGCCATCGCACCGGGTGCGGGTACCCGCATGGCCGAAGCGGCCGCCGACACGTTGTCGCCGGAGATCATGGAGTACATGCGGACTCAGCTCCGGCCGGAGCACGTCGCGCCTGTCGCGGCGTTTCTCGTCCATCCGTCCTGCGAGGTCACCGGCGAGGTGTTCAACGTCGCGGGCGGGATCGTCAATCGGCTCGCGCTGGTCAACACCACCGGCATCCACGACCCGGCTCTCACCGTCGAGACCGTGGCCGAGCAGTGGGACCAGATCATGTCGATCACGCCGGAGGCGATCCCGCAGGTCGTGGCTCCGGCGCAGATGCCGGTCTGACCCGCCACCGAACGTCCCCACAGCCCTGGAGTCCTGACATGAGTACCGAAACCACCGCCGACACAGCCGAACTGGACGAGGCCTACACGGTGTACCCGTTCTCGCCGGTGTCCCCGTCCGAGGCGGCCCTGCGCTACCAGGCGATCGCCGAAGACCGGCCGATGACCAAGATCACGATGCCCTACGGCGGCGAGGCCTGGATCATCCATCGCAACGCCGTGGCACGAGAGATGCTCGGCGACCCGCGATTCGTCCGCGAGCCCTTCCGTACCGGTGAGCGTGTGGTGCCCTACTTCGTGGAGTTCCCCGACTTCCTCAAGACCACACTGCAATTCGAGGACCCGCCGCAGCACACCAAGCTGCGCAAACTCGTGCAGAAATCGATCTCGCCGAAACGTGTCAAGGCGATGCGCGACTCGGCGGTCGAGTTCGCCAACAAGCTGATCGACGACATGCTCGCCAAGGGCGCGCCGACCAACCTGGTCGACGACTACGCGGTGGCATTGCCGATCCAGATGCTGGCCAACCTCATCGGCGTCCCGCCGGAGGACCGCCCTAAGTTCCAGAAGTGGAGCTCGGCGACGCTCGCGGTCGCGAACATGCCCGAGGAGGAAGCCACCGCCAACATGACCGAACTGGTCATGTACATGCTCGCGCTCATCGAGGAGCGCCGGAAGAATCCGCGCGAGGATCTGCTCAGCGACCTCACCAACGCGCAGGACAAGGACGACACCCTCACCGATGGTGAGATCCTCTCCGTCGCGCTGGTTCTCATCATCGGCGGCTTCGACAACACGGCGAACTTCATCTGTGCCGGGGTCCTGTCGCTTCTACACAACACCGACCAGCTTCGGGTGCTGCTCGAAGACATCGACGGGGTGACACCCACTGCGGTGGAGGAGATCCTGCGGCACGGGCGTTTCGAACTCAACGGCAAAGTCGGCGGGCCCAGCGGACTGGTGCCCTTCGTGGCCACCGAGGACGTCGAGCTCGACGGCCAGCTCGTCCGCAAGGGTGAGGCGATCATGGGCGACCCGGCGTCGGCCAATCACGACGGGTCGGCGATCGAACATGTCGACACCTTCGACATCCGGCGGCAGTCCAACCCTCACCTGACACTGAGTTACGGCATGCACCACTGCCTGGGCGCTCCGCTGGCCCGGATGGAGATGCAGGTCGCCATCGCCGAGCTGTTCCGTCGACTTCCCGACCTGGAGCTCGCCGGCGACCCGCTCATGAACAACGACAACCTGACCCAGCCGATCGTCGACCTCCCGGTCAGCTGGTAGGAGGTCCGCATGCCCAAGGTGTTCTACACACAACCCGACGGGGCGGTGAAGGTGATCGACGGTACGGCGGGAGACTCGGTGATGGCGACCGCGGTGAAGAACGGGGTCAGCGGGATCGTCGGCCAGTGCGGCGGCACGCTGTCGTGCGCGACGTGCCACGTCTACCTGGATCCCGAAGAAGCCCAGCTGTTCCCCGAGATCAGCGAGGACGAGGACGACATGCTCGACTGCACGTCGTCGGACCGCGAGGACACCTCGCGCCTGTCGTGCCAGCTCACCCTGGCCGACACCGACCTCCACGTCACCATCCCCGACGAACAGGTCTGAGGTGACGCCACACAGCGTCGCGGTCGTCGGAGCCTCGCATGCCGCAGTACATCTCGCAGACCGGCTGCGCACGAACGGCTTTGCCGGCCGGATCGCATTGTTCACCGACGAGCCACACGTGCCCTACCATCGGCCGCCGCTCTCGAAGGGACTGCTCAACGGAGCGGTCGACTCAGCGACCCTGGCGCTTCGTGCGGAGTCGTACTTCGACGATCAGTGCATCGATCTGCATCGGGGAACCCACGTCACCGGGGTGCGCCGTACCGGTGACGGTGTGATGGTGGATCTGTCGGACGAGAACGGCAGCCGGAGTGAGCAGTTCGAGCGACTGGTCCTCGCCACGGGCGCCCGCGCGCGGCGCCTCACGCTGCCGGGCGCGGACCATCCCGACGTTCTCGTCCTCCGCGACCTCGACGATGCCGATCTGCTTCGAGATCGGGCCACGGCCGGTCCGGCCGTGGTGATAGGCGGCGGTTTCATCGGGTTGGAGGTCGCCGCCGGTCTCCGTGCCGCGGGTACCGACGTGACGGTCGTCGAGACGGCCGACCGTCTCCTGGCCCGAGCGGTCGGGAAGCACACGGCGTCAGCGCTTCTCCGTGCGCACGAATCGATGGGGACATCCGTCTTGTTGGGCCGGCGACCCGTCGAGATCGTCCACGGCGGCATGGACAACGACGGCGACAACGGCATCGGGCGGGACTTCATCCGCGGCGTTCGCCTCGACGACGGTGGCGTCGTCCCCGCGGCGACGGTGATTGTCGGGATCGGTGCCGAGCCACGGACCGAGCTCGGTGAGATGCTCGGACTGGAGTGCGACGGTGGAATAGTCGTCGACGACAACTGTCTGGCCTCCGACGGATGGACACTCGCGATCGGGGACTGCACGGTCCACGTTTCCGCGAGCGGGCGGCGCTATCGGCTCGAGTCCGTGGACAATGCCACCGAACAGGCCACCGCCGCGGCGGCAGTCCTCCTCGGAACCGAACCACCCGTTCGACCGGCCCCGTGGTTCTGGTCCGACCAGGGGGCGCAGAAGCTCCAGATCGTCGGATTGTCCGGCGGGCACAGCGAAGTCGTGCACCGTACCGATCCGAAGCGGCCTGACCGTCAGGTGTCGTTGTACTTCTCCGACGGTCGACTGGCCGCCGCGGAATGCCTCAACTCACCGGCCGATTTCATGACGTTGCGTACCGCACTGAACCGCGGCCATCGTCCACCCCCGGAAGTGTTCGCGGACGAGAGCGTCCCGATCAAGATGCTCTTGGCGTCCGCACGCACCTGATCGGAGGGGTCAGTCCCGCACCGGGTGCGCGAAACGTGCGGCGACCAGGGCCCCGACTTCGGCGAGCGCCGCACGACCCCGCGCCACCGACGGGGCCTGCATCGCGAACCCGTGTCCCACACCGGGATAGCGCAACTGGGCGGTGGTCACACCGGCCTCTCGGAGACGATCCCCGAACTCTTCGATGCCATCGCGGAGCGGATCACCGTGTCCGACCGCGATGATCGTGGACGGGAGACCGGACAGGTCGGCGGCGAGCGCAGGTGTCCCGTATTCGTCGTCGAGTGAAGCGTCGCTGCCGAGGTAGAGATTCTTCATCCAGTCGATGTCCTCGGCGGTGAGGAACGGGCTGTCACCGAACTCGCGCATCGATGCCCGGTCACGGCGTCGTTCCACGCCGGGGTAGAACAGGACCTGTTGTGCAATGGCCGGGCCCCGCTCATCTCGGCTGCGCAACGCGGTCGCGGCGGCGAGCCCGCCTCCCGCGCTGTCGCCGCCGACACCGATCTTCGCCGGGTCGATGCCGAGGTCGGTTGCGACCCGGTGGGTCCACGCGAGCGCCGTGTACGCGTCGTCGTTGCCTGCGGGATAGGTGTGTTCGGGTGCGAGCCGGTAGTCCACGTTGACGATGACGGCGCCGGTGGCCTCCGCCAGGTCGCGGGCGAGGCGGTCGAAGGAGTTCAGCGACCCCATGATCATCCCGCCGCCGTGATACCAGACCAGCGCTGCCGCACCGGTATCCGGTGCGGTGTGCGGACGATAGATCCGCACCGGGACCGGGGTACCGAGGTCGTCGGCCACGGCGTCGGTGACCGAGGACATGTCCGGGCCGGGCGGGCGGACGATCGATTCCAGACTCTTCCGGATGCCGGCGACACCCTGCTCGCGAACAGGCCTCGCACCCGCGGCGGCCATCCGTTCGACGATGACCGCCAGATCGGGATCCCATGATGACGTCACGGCCGACCTCCACCCAGGATCATCCCCGTGTTGGCCTCGCCGCCGCGCCGGTGTTCGTCCATCAGCTCGACGAGGCGGGTGTTGTCACCCTCGGCCAGGGCGTCGATCATCGCGTCGTGTTCTCCGCACACGCGCTGCCGTCCGGCCGGATCGTACAGATACGCCGCATGATAGGGCATGGCGAGCTTCCAGAGGCGACGCAGTTCGGCGACCACCAGGTGAAGCCCCGAACGCTCGAACATCGCGAAATGAAAGCTCTGGTTCTCGGTACGCATCGAGACGATGTCGCCGTGGTCTGCGGCCTCGGTGATCCGCACCGCGATGGCGCGTACCTCGTCGAGCGCAGCGGCGTCGAACCGGGGGAGCCGGGTGAGGACCTCGCGCTCCAATGCCGAACGCATCAGATAGATCTGGTCGAACTCGCCCTGATCCAACCGGACGACGGTGTATCCGGCATTGTGCTGGTGCCCCACAAGTCCCTGAGCAGTCAGTTCGCGCAGGGCTTCGCGGATCGGCAGCCGGCTCACACCCAGGCGTTCGGCCATCCACTCCTGTCGGATCGGCTGTCCCGGCAGCAGCTCTCCGGTCGCGATCATCCGCTCGATCTCGGCGATGACACGTGTAACCGATCGTGACGGTGCCGGCCCGGATGACGCGGTCGTCGTGCGTCCCATGATGTCTCCCCTCACCCGTCGCCGAACACGCCGGACGATCGGAGCTCGGCCAACCGGCGCGGGCCGTAACCCAGCGCGGCGAGGACTTCCTCGGTGTGCGCGCCCCGACGTACCGCTGGACGGGGAGAACGGTGAGCCGACCTGCTCAACGAGATCGGCACGCCGACACCGCGATACTCGTCGGTGTCCAGGAACAGGCCGCGATGGCGGACTTGCGGCGAGGTGAGTGCCTCCGCGACATCGTTGACCGGGCTCGCCGGGACGCCCGCCCGCTCGAGCCGTTCCGCGAGATCGTCCCGGTCCCACTGCGCGATCCGCGCGCCCAGGACGGCGGCCAGTTCGACTCGATGGCGCGACCGCTCGCCGTTGTGCACGAATCTCGGGTCGTCGGCGAGCTCGGGCACCCCGAGGACCCCGACGAGCGAACGGAATTGACGGTCGTTGGCCGCACTGACGAAGAAGTCACCGTCTCGAGCGGAGAAGACCTGATAGGGCACCACGGTCGGGTGGAAATCGCCGGTCCGCTGCGGTATCGCACCTCCGGAGACCCAGTTCGCGGCATGCGGATGCAACAGGGAGATCACCGAATCGAGCAGCGTCATGTCCACCAGCTGCCCGCGACCGCTCCGGTCTCGCTCGTACAGCGCCAGGAGTATGCCGCTCACCGCCATGTTGGCGGCGACGATGTCCACGATGGGGATACCCACGCGCAGCGGCGCGCCGTCGGGGTAACCGTTCACGCTCATCAGACCGCCGAACGACTGGAGAACCGCGTCGTATCCGGGTAGTCCGCCCATCGGACCGTCGACGCCGAAACCCGTGATGCGGCAGTACACCATCCGCGGATGTCGGTCGGCGAGAACGGTGTCGTAGTCGAAACCCCACCGCGCCATCGTGCCGGCCTTGAAGTTCTCGATCACGATGTCAGCACCTGCCAGGAGGTCGCCGAGGACCTCCCGTCCGGCGTCGGTGCGAAGGTCGAGGCAGATGTTCTCCTTGCTGTGGTTGAGGCTCTGGTAGTAGGCGCTCGTGGCGCCCTCGTCCTCGAACGGTGGTCCCCAGCCTCGGGTCTCGTCGCCCGCGGGCGCTTCGACCTTGATCACCTCGGCGCCGTGGTCGGCGAGGATCTGGGCTGTGTAGGGACCGGCCAGGACCCGACTCAGGTCGAGAACCCGCAGGCCGCTGAGGATTCCGTGGTCGGCGGCCGCGTCGGCGGCGCGCCATGCTGCTCGTGGCTCCACCCGCTCGTCCTCGTCACGGAGCTGGTCACCCACCAGATCCGCCGCACTCATCGGACGCTCCGCGGCGAACTCTCCGGCGATGTCTCCCCGGCCTGCGGCGCTTCGGTCCCGGTGATGACCTCCCATGGATCGCCACCGTCGTCGAGTATCCGTCCGGCCAGGACATCGGCCCATTCGGCTTCGGTCCCGTGCCGGTCGCGCCATGCCCACAGCGCCGTCGTCGACCGGCCGAGGCGGTGCTCCGAGGTGAAACCGATGGCACCGTGGATCTGGTGTCCCGCCGCGGCCACCTCGTCGGCGTATCCGGACGTCACCACCTTCGCCGCGGCCACCGCGGCCCGGGCACCGGCCGGATCGTGCGATGTCGCATCGGCGGCCACCCGTGCCGCGGTCTCCATCATGGTGGTCCGGGCCGCCATCACCGCGAGGCGTTGCTGGATGGCCTGGAACTTGACGAGGGGCCGGCCGAACTGGATGCGTTCCGAGGCGTACCGCACGGACAGGTCGTGGACCGCCCCTGCTGCCGCCGCCAGGGCTGCGGAGTACGCGAGGGCGCCCCGTTGACGGACCTCGGCGGCATCGACCGGTGAGTCGGCGTGGAACACGGTCGCCGCCTCGTCGAATCGGAGGTCGCCGAGCGACACTCCCAGGAGGTCCGTGCCGTCCTCGACGTGGACTCCGGCGCCGCTCAGGTCGACGATCGCCACGAGCGGAACGTCGGAGGTGGGTACGAGTACGACCACGGAGTCGGCGGAGGCGGCGTGGACGACGTCGCGTGCGACCCCGCTGAGAATCAATCGCTCCTCGCCCTCGACACCTCGCTCGATGCGTGTTTCGACGTCGTCGGCGACCGCGATTGTCGCGGTGGTCCCCTCGAGTGACCGTCCGACCGTGCCGGCGAGCCATGCGGCCAGGAGCGCATGTTCGACGAACGGCGTGACCGCCCCGGCCGCGGTCACGGTCGACATCACGGCGAGTGCATCGTCGAGATCGGCGTCCTCTCCACCGGCGGCGTCGGGCACATCGAGACTCGCGAAACCCGAGTCCGCCAGGACTGTCCACAGTTCCGTGTCGACGCCGGTCGGCGGCGTCTCGGTGCCGACCGGAATGCGGTCCAGTATCGAGGTCGTCGCCGCGACCAGTTCAGCGGCCAGTTCGCTCATCGAATCCCCATTCCCCGCGCCACGATGCCGCGGAGGATCTCGTTGGTTCCGCCCCGTAGGGTGAAAGCCGGTGTGTGCAACACGCTTTGGCCGAGGAGACGCTCCAGCGAGGTGCCTCCGCTCCGTCGTGCGACGATGCCCGACGCCGCGCGTACCGCGTCGACGAGGTCGCCCTCGAAGATCGAACCGAGGTCTTTGACCATGGCGGCCAGCACATCCGGCTTGCCGCCGGCCGACAACTCGGCAGCGACCTGCAGGGACATCCGTCGTAGCGCCCAGGCTTGTGCGGTGAGCGTGCCGAGAGTTCGGCGCTGTTCGGCGGTGGCCCCGGTCTCGCGGAGATGATCAGTCCACGCCCGCAACAGTGGCAGTGTGCTGAGGTAGCGCTCGGGACCGGACCGCTCGAAGGCCAACTCGCTCATCACCTGTTGCCACCCGTTGCCGCGTCGGCCGAGGAGTGCCGACTTGTCCACGACGGCATCGTGGAAGACCACTTCGTTGAAGTGGGCCTGGCCGTCGATGCTCCGCAGCGGACGTACCTCGATATCCGGATGGGACAGGTCGACGAGGATCTGCGACAGACCCTGTTGACGATCTTCCGGGGTGCCGTCGGTGCGTGCGAGCAGAACCATCGCGTGGGAGACGTGGGCGCCGGTGGTCCAGACCTTGGTGCCGGTGATGGTCCAGGTGTCGCCGGTGTCTCGTGCCCGGGTGCGGACGCTCGCGAGATCCGAACCGGCATCCGGCTCGGACATCCCGATCGCGAAATAGATCGAGCCCGAGGCGATCCCGGGAAGGTAGCGGCGCTTCTGCTCTTCGGTGCCGTTCGCGAGGATGCCCGGCGCCATCTGCCGGTCGGCGATCCAGTGGGCGGCCACCGGCGCGCCGTGGGCGAGGAGTTCCTCGGTGATGACGAATCGCTCGACGGGAGTGCGTCCTCGGCCGCCGTACTCGGTCGGCGTGGTCATACCGAGCCAGCCCCGCTCACCCAGTCGTCGACTGAATGCCGGGTCGAAGCCGGTCATCCAGCTGTCCACGTCGGGAGCGAATGCGCCGCGGTCGATCTCGTCGCGCAGGAACTCGCGGACCTCGGTGCGCAATTCCACCAGGGCGGCGTCGTCGACGCCCGTCGACGAGCCGCGGGGGTCGTGCAGTGCCGTCATGACCGGCCGGGCCCGCGGGACGACCAGTTCTGTCCCTTGCGGGCCATCGACCACATCTGGGTGCCGCGCTCGATCTCGATCGCCGAGTCCCAGGTGACCGCGGGCGGGCCGAGTTCGAGTCGGACGCTGGACATCACGCGGCGGGTCAGCTCGGGATCGCGCGCGGCGGGTGCGGTGAGACCGTCCACGATCGCCGGGATGTCCTCGATCGGGGCGGCCGCGTACGCCAGACCCTGTGCGACGGCCTCCTCGCCGGTGAGTGACTGACCGCACGCCGCCAGGGCGATGGTGTTTGCCCGTCCCACCGCCCGGTTCAGCAGTGTGATGTGTCCGCCTCCCGGGTGGATACCGCGAGCGAGGAAACCGCTGTCGAGGACGGCATCCGGGGTGGCGACGAGCAGGTCGACGGCCAGCGCCAGGTTGAGGCCGGCGCCCACCGCACCGCCGACCACCACGCCGACGGTGGGTACGGGCAGCGACCCCACACGCACAAAGGCCTTGTACACCGCGGACAACTGCACGACCGACTTCGGCGATGCGGGATCGGCCGATGCGGATGCGAGGATGCGGGTGTCGGCGCCGCTGCAGAAGTAGGAGCCGGCGGCGTCGACGACCACCGCGCCGATGGTCTCATCGGCGGCGACCTGGTCGCAGAACTGCTCGATCGCCGCGGCCATGTCGAGGGTGATGGCGTTCTTGCGGCGCGGGTTGTTCAGGGTCAGCCGGGCGACGCCGTCGGTGAACGACGTGAGGATCGAGGGTGCGTCGTCGTCGGAAGGCTGCGCGTTAAGGGCTGTGTCGGACGTCATGAAGGGCAGCGTAGCCGATTGGATACAAAAAGCGATCCAAAATCATTGACTTGCCGGAGTCGCTGCGGTGAACTGCGTACCTGAGTATCTGACGGTGACCCGATCGCCTACTGGAAGGCCGCAGACACGATGGTGCAACGTGTTCTAAACTAGAACACGTTCACATTGGGAAGGTGAGGGCACGATGGCGGTTGACCAGGCTGTTCGCGAGCAGATCGCGGCTGAGCTGTGGAAAGCGGAGACGTCGGCCACCGCGATCGACCGGCCCACGGACACCCATCCCGACCTCGACGTGGTCGACGCCTACGAGATCCAGCTGATCAACATCCGCAAGCGACTCGAGGCCGGGGCCAGGGTCGCCGGGCACAAGGTCGGCCTCGCTTCCGAGGCGATGCAGAAGATGATGGGCGTCGACGAGCCCGACTACGGACACCTCCTCGACGAGATGCAGTACTTCGAGGAGACCCCCATCGACGCGAAGAAGCTGTGCTTCCCCCGGGTCGAGGTGGAGGTCGGCTTCATCCTCGGCGAGGACCTGCCCGGCGAGGGGTGCACCAACGAAGACGTCATCGCCGCGGTCGAATGGGTGGTGCCCTCGATCGAGCTCATCGACTCCCGCATCAAGGACTGGAAGATCACGCTGTGCGACACCATCGCCGACAACGCGTCGTCGTGCGGCTGGATTCTCGGACAGCAACGTGTCCCGATCGGCGAGATCGACACCGGGGACATCGACGCGGTCCTGCATCGTAACGGGGAGATCGTGGCGAAGGGCAATTCGTCTGCGGTGCTGGGCCATCCGCTCAATGCGGTGTCGTGGCTGGCACGCAAGGTCGACAGCTTCGGGGTCCGTCTCCGCAAGGGGGACGTGATCCTGCCCGGCACGGCGACGCGGGCGATCGACATCTCCTCGGGTGACCACTTCGTGGCCGAATTCGCCGGCCTCGGTTCGGTCACCCTGGATTTCACCTGACACGACTTCACCTGACATGCAACAGACTTCACTAGCAAGAGGAGGGTCCACGTGGCGGCAAAACTGACCGCGGCGATCATCGGATCGGGCAACATCGGCACCGATCTGATGTACAAGCTGGAGCGTTCGGAGGTCATCGAACCCCGATGGATGGTCGGCATCGACCCGGACTCGGAGGGCATGAAGCGCGCCGCCGACCGCGGACTCATCACGATGAGCGGTGGTGCGGACGAACTCCTCGGGTCGCAGGACAAGCCCGATCTCATCTTCGAGGCCACCTCGGCCTACGTGCACCGTGAGTACGCCCCGAAGTACGAGGCCGCCGGTATCACCGCGGTGGACCTCACCCCGGCGGCGGTCGGGCCCGCCGTGGTCCCGCCCGCCAACCTGCGTGAACACCTCGACGCCCCGAACACCAACATGATCACCTGCGGCGGGCAGGCGACCATCCCGATGGTGCACGCGGTCTCGTCGGTCGTGCCGGTCCCGTACGCGGAGATCGTCGCGTCGGTCGCCTCGGTCTCGGCCGGTCCGGGCACGCGCGCCAACATCGACGAGTTCACCCGCACCACCTCCGCCGGCGTCGAGTCGATCGGTGGCGCGCAGCGCGGTAAGGCGATCATCATCCTCAACCCGGCGGACCCGCCGATGATCATGCGCGACACCATCTTCTGCGCCATCCCCGAAGACGCCGACACCGACGCCATCGCGGAATCGATCCACCGGCGAGAGAAGGAGATCCAGCAGTACGTGCCGGGCTACCGTCTGCTGCAGGACCCGCAGTTCGACCCGCCGAGCGTCCTGAACGGCGGCTATGCGCGGGTGTCGATCTTCGTGGAGGTCGAGGGTGCGGGCGACTTCCTGCCGCCCTACGCCGGCAACCTGGACATCATGACCGCCGCCGCGACCAAGGTCGGCGAAGAACTCGCAAAGAAGAAGCTGGGAGTCCCCGCATGAGCACCAACGTGGTCACCACCCCGCGCGACCCGAAGCTGATGGCGAACGCGCGCAAGTACTCCGACACCCTCGACATCCGCATCACCGATTCGTCTCTGCGGGACGGCAGCCATCACAAGCGGCACCAGTTCACCGAAGAGGAGGTGCGCGCGATCGTCGGTGGCCTCGACGAGGCCGGTGTGCCGGTCATCGAGGTGACCCACGGCGACGGCCTCGGCGGCTCGTCGTTCAACTACGGGTTCTCCAAAACCCCTGAGCAGCAGCTGATCAAAGCTGCGGCCGAGACCGCGAAGCGGGCCAAGATCGCCTTCCTCATGCTGCCGGGTCTGGGCACCAAGGACGACATCCGCGCCGCGCAGGACAACGGCGGCCAGATCTGCCGCATCGCCACCCACTGCACCGAGGCCGACGTCTCCATCCAGCACTTCGGTCTCGCACGGGATCTCGGACTCGAAACCGTCGGCTTCCTGATGATGAGCCACAGCCAGCCGCCGGAGGTCATCGCCAAGCAGGCTCGCATCATGGCCGACGCCGGATGTCAGTGCGTCTACGTCGTCGACTCCGCGGGTGCGCTCGTCCTCGAGGACGTCACCGTCCGCGTCGAGGCGCTCGTCGCCGAACTCGGCAACGACGCCCAGGTCGGGTTCCACGGACACGAGAACCTCGA
Source organism: Gordonia sp. CNJ-863 (assembly GCF_001942325.1). Lineage (NCBI taxonomy): Bacteria > Bacillati > Actinomycetota > Actinomycetes > Mycobacteriales > Gordoniaceae > Gordonia > Gordonia sp. CNJ-863. The sequence continues at coordinate 83,458 of NZ_MKKG01000002.1, read as the reverse complement.
CATCGCGATCGCCAACTCGGTCAACGCCATCCGTGCGGGCGCCCAGCAGATCGACGGCTCCATCCGACGCTTCGGCGCCGGCGCGGGCAACACGCCCACCGAGGCCTTCGTCGGTGTGTGCGACAAGCTCGGGATCACCACCGGGGTCGACTTCATGAAGATCGCCGACGTCGCACAGGACGTCGTCCGACCGGCCATGCCGTCGGAATGCCTGGTGGACCGCCCGGCGATGATGATGGGTTACGCCGGTTGTTACAGCTCGTTCCTCAAGCACGCAGAGGGCCACGCCGAGCGCTACGGCGTCTCGGCCGCCGAGATCCTGCTCGAGGCCGGCGCGCGCAAACTGGTCGGCGGCCAGGAGGACCAGCTCATCGACATCGCGCTGGAGTTGAAGAAGAAGCAGGACGCGAACGCCGGCGTCTGAGCAGAGCTCAGGAGCGGCCGATGTGGGCCAGGAAGTCCCGCGCTGCACCGGCACCGGGCTGGGGACCGGACGACCACACCGCCCGCAACTGACGTCCGAGGTCGAGGTCGTCGATCGGGATGCGGACCAGCCGTCGGTCGAGATCGTCGGCGACCGACAGGTTGCTGAGCACCGCGGGTCCGGCCCCCGCGATGACCGCGGCGCGCACCGATGCCGTGGTCGACAGTTCCAGCACCGGTGCGGTGACCTCGCGGGACGGTCCGAGCGCCCGGGTCAGGGCGCGTTCGAAGAACTCGCGAGTGCCCGAGCCCTCTTCGCGGGTCACGAGTGCGGTACCGGCGAGGTCGGCGGCCCCGATCCGACGGCGGCTGCGCGTCCACGGATGATCGGGTGGCACGACGACGACCAGCTCGTCACGTGCGATCGTCCGGCTCCGGAGCCCGGGTGCCACCCGAGGCCCCTCGACGAACCCGAGTTCGACCTCGCCGTCGCGCACCAGCGTGCAGACGTGGTCGGAGTTGGCGGCGGTGAACGACACCTTCGGCGCGGGGTCGTGCTGGGCCGCGAAGGAGACGAGCCAGCGGGGGAGGAGATGCTCCGCGACGGTGAGGCTCGCGGCCAGCCGCAGCCGATCTCGTCGTTCCAGCCGTAGGGCGGAGAGTCCGGCGTCGAATTCGCCTGCCAGCGTAAGTAATCGGTCGGCCCACTCGGCGACGAGCCGGCCGGACTGGGTCGGTACCGATCCGCGCGGCGTTCGCGTCAGCAGTCCGACGCCGAGCTGCGTCTCCATCGCGCGGATACGCGCCGACACCGCCTGCTGGGTGACACCGAGTTCGGCGGCCGCAGCATTGAGACTGCCCGTGCTGACGACCGACTGCAGGGTTTCCAACGATGCGAGGTCGGGCATCCGCGGACTGAGGACCATCGCCCGAGGGTACAACCAGCGTTGGTACCCCGGCTACAAGCGCAGTTTGTGACCTGCCAACGATTCGGGCTCTACCGGGGGCGCGGCATCCACGCGATCGTGGTGGACATGACCACGATGACCGTTCGCCCGACCCCGTCCCGGACCGGTTCCCTGCCCGGGACCGGGCCCGGAGTGCGCGTCCGTGTCACCTACTTTCCGCCGAACTGGTTCGCGGCGGTGATGGGCACGGGGATCATCGCGATCGCCGCGCACGGCCTGCCCTGGCAGCCGGCCGGCCTGAGCGTCGTAGCCGTCGGGTTCTGGTTGCTGGCCTGCCTCGTGTTCGTGGCCGTGGCCGTCACCACGATCGGCCACTGGGTGGCGGACCCCGCCGTCGCTCGCAGCCACCACGGTCATCGCGTCGTCGCGCACTTCTACGGTGCGGTGCCGATGGCGATCATGACCGTGGGGACCAGCACTCTCCTGGTCGGCGGCGGGCTCGTCGGCCGAGACGTTGCCCTCGGCGTCGACGTCGTGTGCTGGATCGTCGGCACACTCGGCGGCGTGGTCACCGCGCTGGTCATCCCGTACCGGCACCTGATCGTCGGGCGCGCTCGCGTCGAGGATGCGTTCGGCGGCTGGTTGATGCCGGTAGTGCCGCCGATGGTGTCGGCGTCGGCCGCGGCGATCCTGTCGGGGCAACTCGGTGCCGGGTGGGCGCGGGACCTGGTTCTCGGGGTCGGGTGCGCGATGTTCGGTCTGGCGGTGGTCGCCGCGACGCCCATCCTGGTCGCTCTCGTCCGGCGCTCCGGACGGGCGATCACGGTGCCACGAACATGGTGCCGACCTGGTGGATCGTGCTCGGCCCACTCGGGCAGTCGGTCACGGCGATGTGCATGCTCGCCCATGCGGCACTCCACGTGGTGCCCGCACCGGTCGCGGGTGCCATCCACGAGTTCGCAATCGCCTATGGGCTGGTCGTGTGGGTGATCGCCACGGCCTGGATCGGTGTCGCCGCACTGCTCACCCTCCGCACCGCGCGGGCCGGGATGCCGTTCGCGATGACCTGGTGGTCGTTCACGTTCCCGGTCGGTACCTACGTGACCGGCTCCTCCGCGTTGGCGCTCACCCTGGGCCGGCCGGTCTTCGAGGTCGCGGCGGTGACCGGCTTTGCTGTACTGGTGGCCGCCTGGGCCGTGGTCGCCGCCCGCACCGCCCGCGGCATCGTCTCCGGCGATCTCCTCCGACTGCCGGTCTGAGGATGTTGACGCTCGCGGGGTACGTCAGGATGATCGGAAGCGCACCACCGGAAGATCGAGCCCAGGCACGCCCGTGCCGAGCGCCCAGCTACCGGAAGGAGTCGCCATGGCAGACGCCCAAGCGTGGAGCGGAGGGGAAGCGGACGACGCCGACGTCGTCGAGCAGACGATGCCGGCGGATCCCGTCGACGACGAGGCTCCCGCCGAGTCCGAGGGGCCGGTCATCGCTCTGGAAGCCAACGACGCGGACGTCGTCGAACAGGCGACCGACGTCGGGTCCGACGACCCCGACGAGTACCCGCCCGAGGACGATCGGTAGACAACACACGCATATCGCGCGTTTTTCTTCTACCGATCGGTGGTGTCACATCCCGGCCGGCGGATGTCCGAGGCAGATCAGCGCGCCCATCGGGTCCTTGATCGCCGCGAGCGTCCCGTACGGGGTGTCCTCGCCGGGCATCAGGATCTCGCCGCCGAGGGACTCGACCTGCTTGACCGTCGCCGCCACGTCGTCGACGGTGATGTAGATCTGCCAGAACGACGGCACCTCCTCGGGAAACAGCTTGGAGGCGTCCATGATCCCGGCGTAGGACTCCTCACCGTAGAAGATCTGGCCGTAATGGTCAGGACCTACGGCGTCGGGGTCACCGCCGGTGCCGACCTCCTCGATACGCGCGCCGAGCACGGCGCGATAGAAGTCGAGTGACTTGGCGTAATCCTTGGACTGGCATTCGAACCAGTACGGGGTGCCGTGATCGCCGAACTCCGAATAACCCTTGTGCTGCTTGGGCTGCCAGAAACCGATGACCGCTCCGGCCGGATCGGTGGCGACCATCATCGTGCCCTCGTCACCGATCGGCATGGGCGGGACCATGATGCTGCCCCCGGCGGATTCGACGGCGTTCACGGTGGCGTTCGCGTCCTCGGAGTGCAGGTACACCGACCAGATGTTCGGCGGCCCGGCCTCGTCCATGGCGGGGCTGAGCCCGGCGACCGGTTTGCCGTTCTTGAGGAAGTTCCGGTAGCCGCCGAATTCCTCGTTCGGTTCCTCCGTCTCCCAGCCGAAGATCTCGCCGTAGAACTGCTCGGCCTTCGCCGTGTCGCTGCTCATCAGGTCGAACCAGATCGGCGCCCCGGACGGGGCTGCGTACTCGGCCATGTTCGTATCCCTTCGTTGCCTTGCGGAATGTTGCTGAACGACTGAGGTGGAGACTCTCAGCGTCGCGCAAACTCATCGGTCCGACAGCGTGTTGGGGCGCTTGGGTGGGATCGATACCGGCGCGTGATTTCGGCACCGGGTGAATGGCAGTCTTGTCGGCATGACCGCAGAACCGGGCATCGTCGACAGACTGCGCACCTTCGTGTGGCCTGCCGCCCTCGTCGGTGGACTCCTCCTGGTGCTGTTCGCACAGGTGGAGTGGGGAAGCACCGACGAGGGCGTACAACCGTCCATCACCGGTCTCGGACGGGTGACCGTCCCGGGGGCGAGCGATGAGGACGTGGCCTTCTTCTTCGAGGACAACACCGACCGGCCCGGTCTGAGTGTGGTGATCCTCGGTGCGGTCATCGCGGTGGTCGCCGCGTTGGCGTGGTGGCGCGAGCGTCTCCGTCCGGCGGCGATCGGGGTAATCGGCCTGGCCGCGGTGGTCGCGTCGGTCGTCGGGATCCGAACGCTGAGTGATCCGGCCGCGCACCTGTTCTCCGACCGGGTCACCGAGGCCCTCGACCTCGAACTCCCGACGATGCAACCGGGTTACGGGCTGCTCGGCACCGTGGTGGTCGCGGTGCTGCTGCTCGTCGTCGTGGGGTTCGCGACGGTGACCTCGGTGTGGCCCGGACGGTCGGTCGACCCGGTCAGCCGAAACGACGAATGGTCTTGATGGTGCCCATGTCCTTGACCTTGGTGAAGCCGATTGGCTTGCCCGTGGTGTAGGCGTTGAACAGGCGGCCGCCACCGGCGTAGATGCCGACGTGCCCGGCGTCGCGGCCGAAGATGATGATGTCGCCGGGGGCGAGGGCGCTGAACGGGATCGCATTGCCGACCCTCGCCTGTTGCTGGCTGGTCCGGGGCAGCTTCACGCCGGCGGTGTGGAACGCCCACTGGACGAGACCAGAACAGTCCCACGAGTGCGGACCGGTGCCGCCCCACCGGTACGGCTTGCCGATCTGGGTCATCGACGCCCCGAGCGCGGCCAGGCCGGTGGGGGTGGGGATGGGGAGGTAGATCGGCACCGAACCTGTCGAATCGCTGGAGCCGGAGCTCGAACCGGCCGCGGCGGCGCGTCCGGCATCGGCAAAAGGTGAGCCCAGGAACGGCGCCGCGACGGTGAGTGCGGCGGACAGGGCGACAGCACAGGTGACCCGCGTACAGCGGGTTCGCAAAACGGACATGACGACCAGATTGGCCGACCGCATACCCGCTTGTCGCCGCTATTCCTAGACGTGTGATGAAGGTGTGACCGTTGTGATGCGTGAGGCTAGTGTTGATTAATGTTGCAGACAGTGCTCAAATTCGACACTCACCAATAGCCGTCGGGATCGGTGGCGGGTGATTCCGGAGGAATGATTCCCTCGGCCACACCGTGGTCGATACTCGCCGACAAGCGGACACAGGTCGGCATCATCGCACCCGGGAGCAGTGGCCCGTTCCCGTCGTCGCCGCCGGCGCGCATCTGCTCGAGGCCGTGGCATCGGCTCCGGGCGTCGGCGTTCCACTGCACGCTCGTGTGGTGCGTGCTGGTCTTCTTCACCAGCACGCACGCGTGGCAGGCGCGGCATTCGATCTCTCGCATGCCGCCCTGCAGGTAGTGCTCGCGGTCGCGCTGGGTCGCCGCGTGGACCCGGGCCGCCCGGTCGGGATCGTCGCCGAAGTCGGGCGCCTTGGCCCAGTGTGCTCGTGACGCGGCCCGGGTCATCGTCAGACCTGCGCCTTCTCCGAGGAATCCGCCGCGCCGTCCGGCGACTGCTCGGCCGCTGCCTTCTCGGCCTCTTGGCGTCGGAGGTTCTCCTGGATCTCGGCGTTCCAGCTCTCGACTGCCTTGGAGGTGTCGATCTCGTACTCGAACCGGCCGGTCATCTCGTCGGTGACGTCGGCCTTGTCGACATAGAACTGCTCGTACCAGCGACGGAGCTGGTACACCGGGCCGTCCTCCTCGACGAGGAGCGGATTGTCGATGCGGGTCTTGTTCTTCCAGATCTCGACGTCCTGCAGGAAGCCGACCTCGACACCCGCGCTGATCTTGGTGGCCATCTTCGAGGCCTGCTCGGCGGTGAGGCCCTCGGGAACCTTCGCCATGACGCCGTACATCAGGACGAACGAATTCTCGTCGATCGGGTAGTGGCAGTTGGTCAGGATGGTCTCGACCGCGAAGCCGCCGTAGTACTGGACCATCGGGTTCAGCATGTAAGACGGACCGTAGTAAGCGGCGATCGATTCGAGCCGGCTGTCGCCGTAGTTGGTGCCCAGCGTGACGTCGGGGCGCCCATGCGAATTCATGTACTGCGCGGCGATCTCGCCCTCGAAGACATTCTTGAAGTAATCCGGCAGCGCGAAATGCACATAGAAGAAATGCGCCATGTCGACGACGTTGTCGATGATCTCGCGGCAGTTCGAGCCCTCGATCACGATGCGGTTCCAGGTCCAGTCGGTCCACTCCTCGGACCCGACCTCGGCCAGCTCCGGGATGATGACCTCTTCCGGCGGCGGGTTGCCCTCGGGGTCGTTGTAGACGAAGACCTGGCCGTTGCGGACCATCGACGGCCACGAGCGGGTCTTGGCGAGCTTGGGGTTGCGCTTGGCGTACGGGACGCCGGCGCAGCGACCGTTGCCCTTCCACAGCCAGCCGTGGAACGGGCAGGCGACGTTGTCGCCGGACAGCTTGCCCTGCGACAGGTCACCGCCCATGTGGCGGCAGTAGGCGTCGAGGATGTTCAGCTCGCCCTTGGTGTCGACCCAGACGACGAGCTTGGTGCCGAAGATCTGCACGGAGTGCGGTTGGCCGTCGTCGAACTCGCCGAACAGGCCCAGGCAGTGCCACCCGCGGGCGAACCGGGTGGGCGGCGCGCCGGTGTCGATCTCCCGGATACCCACCTCGGCGTCGTTGGACGAACCGGGGGTGTTCGGGGTCATCGTGTCGGGTGCTGGTGACATGTGCCCTCTCCTGTCTGTGGCTGGTGTCGCGTCGAACCTCTGCCGCCAATACTAGAACACGTTTCAAATCCTTTGGGTGGATCGCCGCCCAGATCGCCGATCAGTGCTGTACATGGGCATAAAGTCCCAGTGCTCGACAGAAATGAGAACGTGTTCTAATCTCGAACTCGATGAGTAAGCGGCCGGCGCCGTCCGGCCGAGGGAGAGACAGGTAGGAGCAGGCGAGATGCCAGCACAACGGAGCGAAGCCGCCGAGCAGGTCCTGGAGAAGATCAACGCACTGCTCCCGGAGATCGAGCAGCGGGCGCAGTCCACCGAGGATCTGCGTCGAATCCCCGAAGAGACCGTGTCCAGCCTCGAGACGGCCGGCTTCTTCAAGCTGATGCAGCCCGAGCAGTGGGGCGGATACCAGGTCGACCCGGTGACCTTCTACGAGGCCGTGCGGCGGATCGCCTCGGCCTGCGGGTCGACGGGTTGGGTGTCGGGCATCATCGGCATCCACAACTGGCACCTCGCGCTCTTCGACCAGCAGGCGCAGGAGGACGTCTGGGGCAAGGACCCCAACGTCCGCATCTCGTCGTCGTACGCGCCGATGGGTATGGGTGAGGTCGTCGACGGCGGCTACAAGGTCAACGGTTCGTGGGCCTGGTCGTCGGGCTGCGACACCGCCGACTGGGTGTTCGTCGGTGGACCGGTCATCAAGAACGGCAAGCCGGTCGACTTCGTCAGCTTCCTGATCCCGCGTGAGGACTACACGATCAAGGACGTGTGGAACGTCGTCGGTCTTCGCGGCACCGGGTCCAACACCATCGAGGTCAAGGACGTCTTCGTCCCCCGCCACCGCATGCTGAGCATGCGCACCATGTCGATGGGCCAGAGCCCGGGACTCGAGCAGAACACCGCACCGGTCTACAAGATGCCCTGGGGCACAATTCATCCCAGCACCATTGCGACCCCGATCGTCGGCATGGCCTTCGGTGCCTACCACGCTCACGTCGAGCACCAGGGCAAGCGCGTCCGCGCCGCTTACGCCGGGGAGAAGGCCAAGGACGACCCCTTCGCCAAGGTTCGTATCGCCGAGGCCGCCAGCGACATCGACGCCGCATGGCGTCAGCTGTCAGGCAACCTGCAGGCCGAGTACGACCTGATCCTCGCCGGTGAAGAGGTCCCCATGGAGCTGCGTCTGGCGGCCCGTCGCGACCAGGTGCGCGCCACCGGCCGCGCGATCTCCGCCATCGACCGTCTCTTCGAGAACTCGGGTGCCCACGCGCTCGAGAACGGCACCCCGATCCAGCGGTTCTGGCGCGACGCCCACGCCGGACGCGTGCATGCCGCCAACGATCCGGAACGAGCCTACGTCGCATTCGGCAACGGCGAGTTCGGGATTCCCATCGGCGACACGATGGTCTGACCCTTCGAGACGCTCGCAGGCTAGCTCCTCAGGGGGCCGGGGACACTTTCACACGCTCCTCAGGGAGCAGGAAACAGGAGATCGTGGAGATGAGTGACTGTCCGATCCGTTCATTGGGATACATGAGGATCGAGGCGACCGACATCGAGGCGTGGCGCACCTACGGCCTCAAGGTTCTCGGCATGATCGAGGGCTCTGGACTCACCGAGGGCGCGCTCTATCTGCGGATGGACGACTTCCCCGCCCGCCTGGTCATCGTGCCCTCCGAGCACGACCGCCTGGCCTGCGCGGGCTGGGAGGTCGCCAATGCCGCTGCGCTGCAGGAGGTCCGCGACCGCCTGGCGGGCGCGCACGTCGTCTTCCGTGAGGGCAAGGACGAGGAGATCGCCGACCGTCGCGTCGCCGAGATGATCGTGTTCGACGATCCCGCCGGCAACACCCTCGAGGTGTTCCACGGGGCCGCGCTCGAGCATCGTCGCATCGTCAGCCCGTACGGTCACCGCTTCGTCACCGAGGAACAGGGTCTCGGCCACGTCGTGCTCACCTGTGAGGACGACAAGGCCGCGCTCGAGTTCTACCGGGACGTACTGGGATTCAAGCTCCGTGACTCGATGCGCCTGCCCCCGCAGGTCGTCGGACGCGAGGAGGGCGACGAGGTCCCGTGGCTGCGATTCCTCGGCTGCAACCCGCGACACCACTCGCTGGCGTTCCTGCCGATCCCCAACAGCACCGGCATCGTCCACCTGATGGTGGAGGTCGAGAACTCCGACGACGTCGGACTGTGCCTCGACCGCGCCCTGCGCAAGAAGGTCCCCATGTCGGCGACCCTGGGTCGGCACGTCAACGACCTGATGCTCTCGTTCTACATGAAGACGCCGGGCGGCTTCGACGTCGAATTCGGTTGCGAGGGACGGACGGTCAAGGACGAGGAGTGGATCGCCCGGGAGAGCACCGCGGTCAGTCTGTGGGGGCATGACTTCAGCGTCGGGTTCAAGAACTGACATGGCCCAGACGCCTTACGGGTCCGCGGAGTTCGACTCCCGGCAGTTCCGTACCGCGATGGGTCAGTTCTGCACCGGCGTCACGGTCATCACGACCGTCGACGACGACGGCAAACCCGTCGGCTTCGCCTGCCAGTCCTTCGCGGCGCTGTCCCTCGATCCGCCGCTGGTGCTGTTCTGCCCGATGAAGACCTCCCGGAGCTGGAAGGTCATCGAGAAGGCCGGGAAGTTCTGCGTCAACGTCCTCTCCAACCGGCAGCAGGACGTGAGTGCGGCTTTCGGCGCCCCGGGTGACGACAAGTTCGCCAACATCACCTGGGACCCGTCGCCGGCGGGCCTGCCGGTGATCAGGCACGCGCTGACCTGGGTCGAGTGCGACGTCGAACGGGTCACCGACGGGGGCGATCACCACATCGTCATCGGCCGGGCGCTCACGCTGGGCGAAGTGCTGCAGGACAAGCCGTTGCTCTTCTACCGTGGCGGCTATCTGTCGACAGAACATCCGCGGGTGACGCCGGCACAGGCCGAACTCGAGAACTTCCTGACCTGGACGGGCGGAGACACCTGGCTATGAGCTCGCGCGAGATCGCTTCACCGCAGGACCTGACCAAGCCCCTGACCGATGCGATCGCCGAGGCGGAGAAGCTGGTCGCGTCGGCGGAGTTCGCCGAGACCGAGCAGGATCTCGCCGAGGGGTACGACTATCTCGCGGGCAGCATCGCCGCGATCATCCAGCTGGTCCGCGGCCGGTCGTTGTCGCACCCGAACTTCGTCACCTCGACCGGGCCGTCGACCAAGATGGGCCTCGACAACCCGGACACGCTGTACTACCACGCCGACGTCGAACCGACCGGGACCTACGTGGTCCGCGGACGCCGTGGCACCACAACCGATCTCAGCTTCCAGGTGCTGCGCGGCGACTACACGCCGTCCGCGGTGCCCGGCGGCGAGGACGCCTTCGACGACCGTCGCCTGACCATCGCCGACGACGGCACGTTCGAGCTGACCTTCGGACCGGGGATCGCCGACCCGCCCGACAACTACTTCGCCCTCGGCGAGGGGGCGTCGATGCTCGCGGTCCGCGAGGTGTACTCCGACTGGACCGAGCGCAAGGGTTCGATCACCGTCGAACGCGTCGACACCGTCGGAACCGCGCCGGAGGAAGCCGATCTCGCCCGCGTCGCACGTCGGTACGCGACGGCGGGCAAGATGCTCACGGCACGCATCAACACCTGGTTCAATTTCCCCAAGTGGTTCTACCTCGACGAACCGGTCAACACCTTCACCCCGCCCCGGCAGACACCAGGCGGGCTGAGCACCCAGTTCTCCTCGGTGGGCCACTACCGTCTGGGTCCCGACGAGGCGATGGTCATCACGATCCCGAAGTCCGATGCGCCTTATCAGGGATTCCAGCTCGGGAGCATGTGGTACATCTCGCTCGACTACGTGAACCACCAGACCAGCCTCAATTCGGCTCAGGCGCAGGTCGACCCGGACGGCATGATCCGCATGGTCGTCTCGCACCGCGACCCCGGCGTCGCCAACTGGATCGAGACGACCGGCCGGGAGAAGGGCATCCTGCAGTTCCGCTGGCAGCGCAGCGATTCGCCGATCGGTCCCGAGCTCGGGCCGACGGCGACGGTCGTGGGCCTCGACGACGTGGCCGCGCACCTGCCGCACTTCGAACACAACAAGATCGACGCCGCCGGCTGGTCCGACCGGATCGCGGCACGGCAACGCGCGTTCGCCGAGAGGATGCTGGGATGAGTTCTGGAGCGGGTCTCCTCGACGACAAGGTGGTCGTCGTATCCGGCGTGGGACCCGGGCTGGGTCGCTCGATCTGCCTGCGCGCCGCCGCCGAGGGAGCTCGTGTCGTCCTCGCTGCGCGCACCGAGTCGCGTCTCAAAGAGGTGGCCGCGGAGGTCGATTCGGCCGGAGGGACGAGTCTCGTCGTGCCGACCGACATCACCGACGACGCCGCCGTCGACAATCTGGTCGCCACCACGCTCGCCGAGTTCGGCCGGGCAGATGTCCTGGTCAACAACGCCTTTGCCCTGCCGTCGATGAAACCGCTGGGCCGCACCGACTTCGAGCAGATCACCAGCAGCATCGAGGTCACCGTCGTCGGGACCCTGCGGGTGATCAAGTCGTTCACCGATGCGCTCGCCGAGGCGAACGGGTCGATCGTCAACATCAACTCGATGGTCATCCGGCACTCCGAACCGCGATACGGCAGTTACAAGATCGCCAAGTCGGCGCTGCTCGCGATGTCGCAGACGCTGGCGTCGGAGCTGGGGGATCGCGGTATCCGCATCAACTCGGTGGCGCCGGGTTACATCTGGGACGATCAGCTGAAGTGGTACTTCGGCGAGGTCGCCAAGAAGTACGGCATCACTCCCGAGCAGGTGTACGAACAGACCGCGTCGAAGTCCGATCTCAAACGCCTGCCCGAGCCGGACGAGATCGCCGACGCCGTGATGTTCCTCGCCTCGCCGATGGCGCGGGCGATCTCCGGGCACACCCTGGACGTGAATTGCGGTGAATACCATGACTAGTACGGCGCGGACCGACGTCGGGACCATCGCGGACCTGCACGCCTCGGCCACCCGGGCGACGGGCCTCGAGGACTTCGGTGACACCGACTACCTGGAGCCGTTGGGCATCCTGCTCGACTCCTACCGCTCCGAGGCCGGACTCACCGAACTCGGCAGCAAGATGTTCCGGTTCTTCCTCAAGGGAGCACTCGTCGCCCGACTGCTGAGTGAGGCGTCGTGGAAGGCGAACCCGGAACACGCCGAGGTCGAGATCACCCGGCCCATCTTCGTGACCGGTCTGCCGCGCACGGGAACCACTGCGCTGCACCGGCTCCTGGCCGCCGACCCGGCGCACCAGGGGTTGGAGATGTGGCTCGCCGAGTTCCCGCAGCCGCGGCCGCCCCGCGACACCTGGGCCGACAACCCGGTGTACCAGCAGATCCAGGCCGGCTTCGAGCAGCACCACGTCGAGAACCCGGAGTTCATGGGGCTGCACTACATGGATGCGGGCGAGGTCGAGGAATGCTGGCAGTTGTTGCGGCAGAGCGTCACCTCGATCTCCTACGAGTCGCTCGCCCATATCCCGACCTACTCGCGCTGGCTCGCCGAGCAGGACTGGACGCCGGCATACCTGCGGCATCGCAAGAACCTGCAGCTGATAGGCCTCAACGATCCGGGCAAGCGGTGGGTGCTCAAGAACCCGAGCCATCTGTTCGCACTCGACGCGCTGATGGCCGCCTACCCGGACGCGCTGGTCATCCAGACCCATCGCGCGCCGTCGACCATCATCGCGTCGATGTGCAGCCTCGCCGAGCACGCCACTCCCGGCTGGTCGACGACCTTCACCGGTGATCAGATCGGACAGGACCAGCTGGAACTGTGGTCGCGTGGATTGCGTGAGTTCTCTCGCGCCCGCGAGAAGTACGACCCCGCCCAGTTCCTCGACATCGACTTCGCCGACCTCCGCTCGGACCCGATGGGCACCGTCGAACGCGTCTACGCGGCGCTCGACACCCCCATGTCCGAGGCGGCCCGCGCGGCGGTGACCACGCTCGACGAGGAGAGCAGGTCCGGTGCGCGGAAGCCGCAGCACCGCTACCAGCTCGCCGACTACGGACTCGACGAGGCAGTGGTCGAGGCGGCGTTCGGGGAGTAGCCGGGAACGGGCGCGCGATCCGGGACCATCGGGTCGATTGTCGCGCGCGCCGACCGCCACGGTTCTACATTCAACCAATGGCCGCACCGGAGAATCGGAAGTCGGAAGAGGGTCTGAGTCGGCTGATCGCGTTCGCGGACGCGGTGGTGGCGATCGCGCTCACGCTGCTGGTGCTCCCGCTGGTCGACATCGCCAACGACCTGCGTGAGGAGACCTCGGTCGCCGAGGTGGTGTCCGACCATGCGCTCGAGCTGACCAGCTTCTTCGTCAGCTTCGTGGTGATCTGGGTGCTCTGGCGGCAACACCATCGGGCGATGGAGTACTTCCGTTCCTACGACTCGGTTTTGATCAATCTCACCTTCGTGTGGCTGCTGACCATCGTGGTGCTGCCGTTCGCGACCGCGATGGTCGACGACAGCCGGGTTGAGTGGGCGAACGTGCTCTACATCGGCGTGCTCGCCATCTCGGTGGCGTCGCTCGTCGGGATCGCTCAGTGGGGGCATCGGCACCGGGAGCTGCTCGTCGACGACGAGGCCACCGACCGCTGGGCCAGGTCGTCGGGTGGGTGGGGCACCCTCCTGGCCCTGGCGGTGGCGCTGGTCATCGCGCTGGTCTACCCGAAGAGCGGGAACTGGCCGCTTCTGCTGCTGCTCTTCACCGATCCGATCGAGCGGACGCTGGACCGCCTCCGCAACCGCGCCTGAGAGCCGACTATCGCAGGCGCGCAGCAGCTTCGGCGACCGCGAGATGCGGGGCGCCCAGCAACTGCGACGACGCCTGTGCGCGCTTGAAGTACAGCTGGATGTCGTGTTCCCAGGTGATGCCGATGCCGCCGTGCAACTGGATGGCCTCGCCGGTGATTCGCCGGAAGGCATTCGAGCAGTACACGTGGGCGGCGAGGGCCAGTTCGGACGCTTCGGGGTCGTCGCCGGCGACCGCGGCGACCGCCGCACGCGAGATCGAACGAGCGGTCTCGACGAGAACGTACATGTCGGCCATGCGGTGCTTCAGCGCCTGGAACGAGCCGATGGTGCGGCCGAACTGCTTGCGCGACTTGGTGTACTCGACGGTGAGGTCGAGGGCGCGCTGGGCGCCGCCGACCTGCTCGGCGGAGAGCATCGCCCACCCGAGCGTCCGCAGGCGTGCGGCGAGGTCGGCCGGTGCGGGGATCGCGGTGGACACGACCTCGTCGAACCGCACCGAGGACAACGCACGCGTCGGATCGAGAAGAGGCAACGGCGACACCGTCACACCGGCCGCATCAGCGGCGACCGAGTGCATTGTCACGTGCTCACCGGGCCCCGATGCCAATACCAGGAAGGTGTCCGCGGACTCGGCATCGACGACGAAGTGTGCGGTGCCGGAGAGCAATCCGGCGTCGGCGTGCACGCCGGGGGTGTCCCAGCCGCGTTCGCCGGCCCAGCACAGGGCGGCCGTCTGCTCACCGGCGGCCAGCGCGGGAAGCAGCTGCGACGCGGCGTCGTCGTCCTGCGCCAGCAGGATCGCGCCGGTCGCCAGCACCGAAGACCCGAAGGCGGGCACCGGACTCAGGGTCGCACCGAGTTCTTCGAGGACAGCGGCCAACTCGGCCCACGACGCCCCCGCACCGCCGGCGTCCTCCGGGATGGGAAGTGCCGCCACCCCGATCTCGGTGCACAGGGTCTCCCACAGGCCGCGGTCGACGCGTCCGGTCGACGCCATGGCCGTGCGCACCGAGGCGATGTCTCCCCGGCGTCGCAGCAGATCACGCACCGCCTCGGCCAGTGCCTCACGTTCCTCGGCGGAGATCGCGAGCGTCTCGGTGGTCACAGTGTCTCCAGGATGCGTCGACGATGGACTGCGGGCGAGCCCCAGGCGGACAGGAGCGCGCGGGTCTTGGTGATGTACAGCGAGATGTCGTGTTCGGCGGTGTAACCGATCGCCCCGAGCACCTGCAGCGAGCGGCGGGCCGAGAGGTGCGCGGCGTCGGCCGCCGCGACCTTGGCCGCCGACACGTCCCGCGACACGTTGGTGTCCTCGGGCACCTGGCCGTCGATGCCGAGTGCTGCGGCATGGACCAGGGGACGGGCCATCTCGAGTGCGATGGCCACATCGGCGAGGTGATGCTTCACGGCCTGGAAGGACCCGATCGGCCGGCCGAACTGCTTGCGGGTCTGTGCATATTCGCTGGCGAGGGCGAGCATCGCCTGACCGAGTCCGAGGAGCTCGGCTGCGGTGGCGAGTGCCCCGGCGTCGACGGCGTCGGACGGGTCGATGCCGGTGGCCAGGGTCTTGTCCGGAGCCACCCGTGACAGTGTGCGGGTGGTGTCCACCGAGGGTTCGGTGCCGAGCACGGTGGCCGTCGACAGGACGCCGTCCTCCACGACGTACACGTCGGCGGAATCGACATCGGGCGCGAGCGGCTGCAGCGGGGCGATGGCACAGGTCGCCAACCGCCCCTCGGCGAGATCCTGGAGAGGGCCGTTCACGTCCGCGTCTCGCAACAGGATCGGCAGGACGGCAACGCTTTCCACGATCGGTCCGGGAGCGCAGTGGCGTCCGAGCTGTTCGACGGCGACGATCATCTCGACGGCGCCGGCACTGCTGCCGCCGTGGGATTCGTCGATGAGGAGGCCGCTGATCCCGGCGTCGGCGAGCTGGGAGTAGACCTTGGTGACCGCGGTCCGGTCACCGGCCGCCCATGCTCTAGCCGCGGCGGGCATGTCGGCCTTGCCGAGCATGGCGTCGACGGTGGCGGCGAGGTCCGTGTGGATGTCGGAGAGTTGGAAGTCCATGTGGTATCAGCGATCTCCGCGAGGAAGGCCGAGGAGTCGCTCGGCGATGACATTGCGTTGGATCTCGTTGGTGCCGGCGTAGATCGGGCCGGACAGGGAGAACAGGTAGCCGTCCATCCAGGCGTCGTCGAGTTCGGCGTCCGGTCCCTGTAGATCGAGGGCGGTCTCGTGGGCGGCGATGTCCCACTGCGACCAGAAGACCTTGTTGATCGAGGACTCCATGCCGAGCTGTCCGCCTGCGGAGAGCCGGCTCACGGTGTGCCAGGTCGACAACTCGTAGGCGCGCGCCCCGATCCAGGCGTCGGCGACCCGCGCATCGGCGTTGGCCGTCGAGGGCACCTCGTCGCGCTTCGACCGCCACAGGTCGACGAGGCGGTCGGTGGTGGCGAGGAAGCGGCCCGGTGCTCGCAGCGAGAGTCCGCGCTCGTTGGCGGCCGTGCTCATCGCCACCCGCCAGCCGTTGTCCACCTCGCCGATGACCCCGGACTCGCCGGGGTTCGCGGGGTCGTCGGGCACGAAGACGTTCTCCAGGAACAGCTCTGCGAAACCCGCCTCGCCGTCGAGCTGCGCGATGGGACGGACGGTGACGCCCTCGGCACGTAGGTCGAACATGAAGTAGGTGAGGCCCCTGTGTCGCTGGGCCTCCTTGTCGGTGCGGAAGAGGCCGAAGGCCCGGTCGGCGAAACTCGACCGCGAACTCCACGTCTTCTGCCCGTTCAGCAGCCAGCCGCCGTCGGTGCGGACCGCGGTCGAACGGAGCGAGGCGAGGTCGCTGCCCGCCTCCGGCTCGCTCCACGCCTGGCCCCAGATGTCGTCGGCCCGGGCCATCCGCGGCATGATGCGTTCCAGCTGAGCGGGATTCGCGTGCTCGAAGAGGGTCGGGGCGAGCAGGAAGATGCCGTTCTGGCTCACCCGGCCCGGTGCGCCCGAGCGGTAGTACTCCTCCTCGAAGATCACCCAGTGGAGGAGGGGAGCGTCGCGGCCGCCGTACTCCTCGGGCCAGCTGACGACCGACATGCGGTCGGCGGCCATCGTGCGCTCCCACTCGCGGTGGGCCTCGAAGCCCTCCGCGGTGTCCATGGACGGGAGGGGTTCGCGCGGAACGTGTTCGGCCAGCCAGGAGCGGACCTCGGCCCGGAACTGCTCGGCCGCGTCGTCGAAGAGCAGGTCCATGTCAGCTACCCGATCCTGCCGAGGCCTTCATCGACTTGGCGTCCATGCCGCCGAGCGAATCGCCGCCCGACGCCTCGGCATTGGCCGAGTGGGCGAAGTGGTGCCAGCCGAAGACCGAGTCCATCGAGTTGCGGAGTCCCATCTGGTCCTCGCAGATGTTGACGGCCTTCTTGCTGAGGAACAACCCCTGCATCGGCATCGAGACCGCCTTCTCGACGATCTCGTTCACCTTGGTCTCGAGCCCGTCGCGCGGCACGACGTGGTTGACCATGCCCCAGTGGGCTGCCTGCGTGGCGGTGAAACGCTCGCCGGTGAACAGGATCTCCTTCGCGCGGCGGGTGCCGAGGGCGTATGCGTGCGCGAAGTACTCGACGCCCGGGATGCCCATGCGTGCCACCGGGTCGGAGAAGAACGCATCGTCGGAGGCGACGATGAAGTCGCAGATCCAGGCCAGCATCAGGCCGCCGGCGATGCAGGCGCCGTGGACCTGGGCGATGAGCGGCTTGGGGATGTCGCGCCAACGGCGGCACATCCCCATGTACACCTCCATCTCGCGGGCGAGGCGCTGATCGGCACCGGTCTTGTCGGTGTGATCCCAGTGCAGGACGGCGGCGTTCTCGTAGTAGGTGTCGAAGTCGCGCTCCGGGGTGCCGATGTCGTGTCCGGCCGAGAAGTGCTTGCCGTTCGCGCGCAGGACGATGACCTTCACGGTCGTGTCCTCGACGGCCTTGCGGAAGGCGGCGTCGAGCGAATACGTCATGACCGAGTTCTGTGCATTGCGGTACTCGGGACGGTTCAGTGTCACGTACGCGACGGCACCTTCGGGCCCGCCGACCTCGTAGGCGACCGGAGAGGTGTCCGGGCCGAGATCGTCGGGGCCGAGTGCGGGCGGGATGGCGGCATCACTCATGCCCACGAGCCTAACCTAGCAAGTGCTTGGTTGGTAGCCCGGCGTCAGGGAACGACGATCGTCCCGCTGCAGCTCGTCGACGGCACGCTCCACAGCGCGTTGCGGTTCGTCGCGCCGAAGGTCACAGCCACCCGGCCCTTGCCGATCGTCTTCACCGGGATGACGAAGTAGTGGACACCCTGGTAAGGCGGGTTCACCTTGGTGTTGCTGACCTTGAAGCCACGTTTGCCGGTGGACAGGTTGTGCCAGTCCATCCGCAACGACGACTGGTAGCCGCCGGGGAAGTAGCTGGGGAAGTCCGCGGCGATGTAGGCATCGCCACCGTAGGTGCTGACGATGGCGCGTCTCACCATGAACGGGAGGTCGACGATGTTCGGGCTCGGGCCGATGCAGTGCGAGACCGGGAACTCGCGCGCCGCCTCGGCTTGTCCCGTGCCGGCGAGGCCGAGTCCTGCTGCGGCTGCGACCGACAGGGTCGCCGCGGCCAACCTGGTGAACGTCTTCGTCCGGACCATGCTCGAACTCCTCGTGTCGTGGGAACGATCGGCCCGCGGCCGACTTCCGGCGATTGTCGCGAATCCAGTGGGGTTTCGTTGCGGAGTACCGGAATTCATCGCAGATGCGAGGAGATCTCTTCGGCCGCTGCGCGGGTGGCGTCGGCGATCGAGTGCAGATCCGCGACGTCCAGTGTGGAGTTCGGGCACGCGACCATCGCGGCGACGACCCGCCCCGTGTGGTCGAAGATCGGCGCACCGATGGTCACCACCGGAACGCCCTCGCGGGCGCCGGCGTCGAGCTCGTCCGGCAGGTAGTCGATCACCGACAGTTCGGTCAGCAGGTCTCCGACCCGGCTGCGCAGGTTCTCCGACATGGTGTCCAGGGAGTTCAGGGCGTCGATGATCGCTACGTGGTCGTCGGTCATCCGCTCGATCGAGTAGCCGCGTTCGGCGATCACGTCGAGGATCATGCGCAACCGGGTGCGGGTGGGCTCGGCGGCCTGAGCGATCCAGGCATCACGTGCCTCCGCCGGGTCCCAGGCGACGAATTCGCGGCAGATCGGCGGGCGGATCCGGATGCGGCTTCCGTTGCGAAGCCACGGATGCGGTTCGGAGTCGGCCGCGAGATGCGGTGGGAAGGCGTGCGCCGCGAGCGTGACGACGTCGGTCGAGGATCGGCGGGCCACGAAGAAGGGGATCGAGAAGCGTCCAGACAGGTCGTGCGCGGCTACCGCCGCCCATCGGTCGAGGTGATCGGCGTCCGCGGCTGCCCGTGCGAGGGCTCGGAATTCCGGGCCGATCCCGTATTTCCCGGTGGCGGGATCGCGGCTCAACCAGCCGTGTTCGGTCAGTTCGGCGACGATCGCGTGTGCCGTCGCACGCGAGAGCGAGGTCTGCCGGACAATCTCGGCGAGGGTCAGTGCCGGTTGATTGGCACCGGCCAGCAGCTGGACGATGTGGACGACCCGCGAGGTGGGTGGCGACGCCGCGCGCGACGGTTGACGCGCATCGGAGAGGTCGCCTACGGTCGGTGTCACATTGTCAACACTTAGTGTCGAATATTCGACATGTCAAGGGGGGTTGCGCACGGTGACGAGCATGACCGAAGCGAACGGCGGCAGCGCCGGCGACCGGCAGGCACACCGACCGGGCCGGCACGGGTACGAGTTGTCGCATCTCGCGGCTCTCGAAGCGGAGTCCGTGCACATCTTCCGCGAGGTCGCGGCGACCTTCGAACGTCCGGTGCTGCTGTTCTCGGGCGGCAAGGACTCGGTCGTCATGTTCCACCTGGCGCGCAAGGCGTTCTGGCCCGCGCCGATCCCGTTCCCGCTGATGCATGTCGACACCGGACACAACTTCGACGAGGTGATCGCCTACCGCGACCGGGTGGTCGCCGAGACCGGCGTCCGACTGATCGTGAGCTCGGTCCAGGACGACATCGACGCCGGACGCGTCGTCGAGCAGACGGGTCCCGGAGCGAGCCGCAACCGCCTCCAGACCACGGCTCTGCTGCGGGGTATCACCGAGAACCGCTTCGACGCCGTGTTCGGCGGTGCGCGTCGCGACGAGGAGAAGGCGCGCGCGAAGGAACGCGTCTTCAGCTTCCGGGACGAGTTCGGCGCGTGGAACCCGCGGGACCAGCGGCCCGAACTGTGGCGGCTCTACAACGGGCGCCATGCGAAAGGGGAGCACATCCGGGTCTTCCCCCTGTCGAACTGGACCGAACTCGACATCTGGCAATACATCGCCGAGGAGAGCATCGACCTGCCGTCGATCTACTACGCGCACCAGCGGGAGGTGATCCCCCGCGACGGCATGCTGCTCGCGAAAACCCGTTTCCTCCAGGAACTCCCGGGGGAGGAGATCCGAACGGAGACGGTGCGCTTCCGGACCGTGGGCGACGCCACCTGCACCGGGTGCGTCCTGTCGGCGGCCGACGACGTCCGCAAGGTGATCGAGGAGATCGAGGTGACCCGGGTGACCGAACGCGGGGCCACGCGCGCCGACGACCGGATCTCCGAGTCGGGCATGGAGGATCGCAAGAAGGAGGGGTACTTCTGATGAGCGGGGTCAATGCTGCCGGGGGTGCCACCGAGATGTTGCGGCTCGCCACCGCTGGTTCCGTCGACGACGGCAAGTCGACACTGATCGGCCGGTTGCTGTACGACTCCAAGGCGATCTTCACCGATCAGCTGGAGTCGATCGAGCGGACCAGCGCGGAGCGGGGCGACGAGTACGCCAACCTCGCGCTCCTGACCGACGGTCTGCGGGCCGAGCGCGAACAGGGCATCACGATCGACGTGGCGTACCGCTATTTCGCCACTCCCAGGCGGAAATTCATCATCGCCGACACCCCTGGCCACGTGCAGTACACCCGCAACATGGTGACCGGGGCGTCGACCGCGGATCTGGCCATGATCCTCATCGACGCCCGCAAGGGGGTGCTGGAACAGACCCGGCGACACGCGTTCCTCTCGACGCTGCTCGGGATTCCGCATCTGACGGTCTGCGTCAACAAGATGGACCTCGTCGACTGGTCGCAGGAACGCTTCGACGAGATCTGCGCCGACTTCATCGATTTCGCGGCCAAGCTGAACGTCGTCGACCTCACCTTCATCCCGATGTCGGCGCTACGCGGCGACAACGTCGTCGAACAGTCGACCGCGATGCCGTGGTACGAGGGCAGGCCGCTCCTCAACCACCTCGAGCACGTCTACATCGCATCCGACCGCAACCTCATCGACGCCCGCCTGCCGGTGCAGTACGTCATCCGTCCGCAGCGCAGCGATGGCGCCGACCACCGCGCGTATGCGGGTACGGTCGCCGGCGGCGTGTTCGCCAAGGGCGACGAGATCGTGGTTCTGCCAAGCGGATTCAGTACCACCATCACCGAGATCTGGGAACCGGGCGGGGCCCGTGTCGACGAGGCGTTCGCATCGATGGCCGTGTCGGTGGAGCTCGCCGACGAGATCGACATCGTGCGCGGCGACATGCTCGCGCGGCCGAACAACCGGCCGTACGTCGGGCGCGACATCGACGCGATGGTGTGCTGGTTCGCCGAAGACGCGGATCTCCGCTCGCACAACCGCTATCAGCTCCTGTGCGGAACGCGACTGACCCGCGCGCAGATCACCGGCCTCAACTACCGGCTCGACGTCAACTCGCTGCACCGCGACGAGAACGCCGAGGCGCTGTCGCTCAACGAGATCGGCCGGGTGACCCTGCGTACGCAGGAACCGGTCATGTTCGACTCGTACCGGCGCAACCGGGACACCGGCAGCTTCATCCTCATCGACGAGGCCACCAACCGCACCGTGGGCGCGGGCATGATCAACGCTCCGGTCAGCCACGACAGCCACATCGTCTGGCAGGCCAGCAAGGTCGACCGCGAACACCGGGCGCACCGCGGTGCCACCATCTGGCTCACCGGACTCTCCGGTTCGGGGAAGTCGTCGCTCGCCGTCGAACTCGAGCGGCGATTCGTCGCCGAGGGCCGGCCCGCCTACCTGATGGATGGTGACAACCTCCGGCACGGGCTGAACTCCGACCTGGGCTTCTCCGACGACGACCGGCGCGAGAACATCCGCCGGACCAGCGAGGTCGCGGCGCTCTTCGCCGATTCGGGTGCGGTCGCGATCGTGTCGCTGATCAGCCCGTTCGACGAGGAACGGCAGCGCGCCCGCGAGATCCACGCCCAGCGGGGTCTGCCGTTCTACGAGATCTTCGTCGACACCCCGATCGAGGAGTGCGAGCGGCGGGACCCGAAGGGGCTGTACGGCAAGGCTCGCCGGGGCGAGATCAGCCAGTTCACCGGCATCGACTCGCCGTATGAACGGCCGGCCGACGCAGAGCTCGTCATCACCCCCGATGACGGCGCGCCCGCCGAGGTCGCCGACATGGTCCTCCGTAACCTGGGACTGTAAGAAACGCCGGTTGGCCGGGGGTACCCCTGGGTATGCAGCGACTGATCAGCACAACGCCAGAGAGGGAACCCCGTGACCGACGATCGAGCACTCGCAGGCGAACTGGCCACCGCGGCAGGAGAACTCCTCCTGGACATTCGCAAGACCAGTGGGCTGACCGGCAAGGAGCTGGGAAACGCCGGCGATGCGCAGTCCAACGATTTCCTGCTTCGACGGCTCGCGGAGGAGCGACCCGACGACGCGGTGCTGTCGGAGGAATCGGCGGACGACAAGTCCCGACTCCAGGCGGAGCGGGTCTGGATCGTGGACCCGGTCGACGGCACCCGTGAGTACGGCACCTACGAGCCGGGAGCCGGCCGCGCCGACTGGGCCGTTCATGTGGCGCTGTGGTCGGCGACCGACGGTCTGATCGCCGGTGCGGTGGCACTCCCGGCGCTCGGCGTGACCTACGTCGACGACGAGACGGTCGTCGAACCCACCGAGGGACTGGCCTCGCGGCCGCGTACCGGTGTGCCCCGCGTCGTCGTCAGCTCGTCGCGCCCACCGGCTTTCGCCGACGAGGTCGCCGCCGCGGTCGGCGGTGAACTCCTGCCGATGGGTTCGGCCGGCGCGAAGGCGATGGCGGTGGTCCGCGGTGAGGCGGACGCGTATGTGCACGCCGGTGGTCAGTACGAATGGGATTCGGCCGCACCGGTGGCCGTCGCGCAGGCGAAGGGTCTCTGGTGCGGACGCATCGACGGCTCGCCCCTGGTCTACAACAACGACGACACGTATCTGCCCGACCTGGTGATCTGCCGACCCGAATACGTCGAGGCGATCCTCACCGTCACGACCGAGGGTGCGGGCGGCTGACGCACGGCCGCGTGTTCCGGGAACCCCGGCTCAGTGCGTCAGCACGACCTTGATGACGACGATCGCGGTGGCCACCACGGTGACCGCGCCGGCGCCGATCAGCGTCGCGCGATTGGGCCGTTCGTTGTTCAGTCGGTCGATGACGAAAACCGTTCCGCCGATTCGTAAGAGGATCACGATCTCCGCGGCGAGCTGGGCGGTGCGCGGATCGATCCAGCCGACCCAGGCCATCGCCAGGATGAGACACGGGACCGACGCGGAGGACAGGATCGGCACCGAGTCCCGCAGATTGTGAAGAACCATCGACTTGTTCGGATGGATGGCGCCCTCGTGCACGCGGCGTCCCACGGCCTCGGCGAAGACATGCGCGACGAAGGTCGACGCCGCCGTGCCGAGCAGGATCAGGATGCCGACGAAATCGTCGGTGAGGTGCAGCGGGATCAGCGCCGCCAAGATCAGGATGTTGCCGTAGATGTAGGCGCTGATGCGGGGGGCGGCGTGTTCACGGTCCAGCGGATTGCTGCGCGAGAACAACGGGCCGTGCAGCACTGTCCACGGGCGAGCGGTCATGGACAACGAAAGTATCAGCGAGTGGGCACGAGTTCACCGACAACGTCGGCGACCTTGTCCTCGAGGCGGGTGAGGCAGACCGTCGCCGCGACGGTGGCGACCTGGTCGGCGTTCGACTTCACCCCGAGTGCTGCCACGGCGGCCGCACGCCCCTCGTCCTCGAGTGCGCGGAATTCGCGGCAGCTCAGGGCCTTGGCGTCGCCGGCGTCGGCGGAGCCCGTCGGCCGGGGTGTGCCCGTCGACGGCCGGGCGGCCGAGCTCTCGGCGGTGCCCGGTGCCGCTGGAGTGGCCTGCTCGGTGCTGGTCTGCTCGACCGAGGTCTGTTCCGAGACCGTCGTCGTCGGCGCGGGTTCGGCGTCGTCGGACGAGCAGCCGGCCAGCGACAACGACAGCGCGGCAGCCCCGGCGAGCAGGGCGGGACGGAACAGACGAGCGCGGGACATGAGGAAACCTCTCTGGGGATTCGAGTCTCGGTTGTCGAGGACGGTACGGCTGGGGCAAAGGAGGACTGCTAGCGGCGGAGTCCGGACAGCACCCCGGAGATCGCGGACCGGATGTCGTCGAGTTCGATGCGCATCAGGTCGTCGGCGGACAGGGAGGCGAGGTCGCCGGCGGAGCTGAGCCGGAACTCGCGTTCCTCCTCGGCGGCTTCGACGATGTTGCGGATGAATCGGCCGTTACCGGCCAGGTCGGTGGCCCGACGTGTGCCGCCGTCGTCTCCGCGGACATCGTGGTAGAGCGGCGCACACGCCTGCTCCAGTTCGGCGACCGCCTCCGGGGTGAGGACCGAATCGCGTTTGCGGGCGATGAACTCGCCGATCTGCGCGAGCTCCTGCGGGGTGTAGGAGTCGAATCGGACGCGGCGGGCGAAGCGCGACGAGAGACCGTCGTTGGCGGCGAGGAAACGGTCGATCTCCGAGTCGTAGCCGGCGATGATCACGACCAGACGGTCGCGGTCGTCCTCCATCCGCGCCAGCAGGGTGTCCACCGCCTCGCGGCCGAACGCGTCGCCGCCGGACAGGCCCTTCTGGATCAGGGTGTACGCCTCGTCGATGAACAGCACGCCGTCCATGGCCGAGTCGATGAGCGCCGACGTCTTGATGGCGGTGGAGCCGAGGTGCTCGCCGACGAGGTCGCGCCGCGTCGCCTCGACGACCTTGTCGGACTTGATGAAGCCCAGCCCGCAGTAGATCTTGGCGACGATCCGGGCGACCGTCGTCTTGCCGGTTCCGGGAGGACCGGTGAAGGCCAGGTGCAGGCTGCGCGCCGACGTCGAGAGTCCGCGGTCGGCGCGGACCCGGGCGAGGGTGGCGGCCGACTGCAGTTTTGCGACCTGCTGCTTGACCGACTCGAGTCCGATCTGTTCGTCGAGCTCGCGCCGGGCATCGGTCACCAGCTCGTTCTCGGCGACGCCGTCCGAGCCGTCCTGCGACACCAGGGTCTCGGTCCGGTCCGGCACGGAGGCGGGGTCCCACGGGTCGGTGCGGGCGGCGATCTGCTCGGGGGTCGTGACAGCCAGGCGGATCGACGGAGACTGCAGAGCCTGTACCGCGGCGGTGTGCGCCGGGTTGCGGGCGTAGACCTGTTCGAGCATCGCCTTCGCCTTCTCCTCATGCCCCTGCTGGCGGAGTGCGAGGGCATAGGCGTACATAGCGCTCGTCGAGCAGGCGGCGATCGGACCGTCGATGGCGTTCTGCAGGCGCCGCATGCCCTCACCGAGCATGCCGAGGCTCACACACGCCGAGCCGGCCATGTAGTCGGCCACCGACTGCATGACGGTGTCGCCCCACCGGTCCGAGCGGGTGAGGGCGGTCAGGACGTCGGGCCACCGCTGGGTCTTGAAGTGGAGGTGAGCGCGGACGAACTCGACGATCGGCAGTCGATGGGCGGGCGGGACCTCGTCCAGCGCCTCCTCTGCGCCGGTGTGGTCGGCGCCGCGGATCAGGCTGGACGCATATGCGGCGGTGGCGTCGACGGCGTTGATCGCCGGGTACTCGATGTACAGCCCGGTGTCCCAGCGGCCTGCGATGGTGCCCGGGGGGAGGCCGAGGCGCCGCTGTTCGGCGCCGATCGTGGCGCGTGCGCGGTACAGCCCCAGGAGCACCTCGTCGCTCGTGTCCCCGCAGGCGAGCCGGCCGATCCAGGCGTCGCCGAGCGACGGGTCCCACTCGGTCGCGCGAGTGAATGCTTTCGCGGCCTGGGCCGGATTGTTGATGGGTTCCTGACCGTCGACCGGGATGTTCAAGGACAGGACACCCAGCTCGAAGAGTGCCCTCGCCTTGCGGACATCGGCCATCTCGTCCCCCTGTGTCAACGTCGTCCCCCCGCGCGGCGGCGGCGTGCGGCGCACCCCCGCGCACGTCGCGCACACGGCGCGGCTCGAGTGAACAGACTATCCCGAGACAGGCCCGGTCCCCGGAACAGATCTCCCAGGGGAGGACCCGTCGAACATCGGATGGTCCGCCCCGTCGCCTCCGACCGCCCGGGCCCGCCTAGACTTGTCACCGTGAGTGCCCAGGTGGATACCGTCTCAGCCGCTTCCTCGACCCCGGATCATCCGCAACCGTTCCGCGAACTCGGACTCAAGGACGACGAGTACGCGCGGATCCGCGAGATCCTGGGCCGTCGACCCACCGACGCCGAGCTCGCCATGTACTCGGTCATGTGGTCCGAGCACTGCAGCTACAAGTCGTCGAAGGTCCACCTCCGGTATTTCGGGGAGACCACCACCGAGGAGATGCGGGCCAACATGCTCGCCGGTATCGGTGAGAACGCCGGCGTCGTCGACGTGGGCGACGGATGGGCGGTGACCTTCAAGGTCGAGTCGCACAACCACCCCAGCTACGTCGAGCCCTACCAGGGTGCGGCGACCGGTGTCGGCGGCATCGTCCGCGACATCATGGCGATGGGCGCGCGCCCGATCGCGGTCATGGACCAGCTGCGTTTCGGCCCGGCCGACGCCCCCGACACCCGACGCGTCGTCGACGGTGTGGTGCGCGGCGTGGGCGGCTACGGCAACTCCCTCGGCCTACCCAACATCGGCGGCGAGACCGTCTTCGACGCCAGCTATGCGGGCAACCCGCTGGTGAACGCACTCTGTGCGGGTGTGCTCCGCGTCGAGGACCTTCACCTGGCCTTCGCGTCGGGAACCGGCAACAAGATCATCCTGTTCGGTGCGCGCACCGGACTCGACGGCATCGGCGGCGTGTCGGTCCTGGCGTCGGAGACCTTCGACGATGACGAGACCTCGGGCCCGAGCCGCAAGAAGCTGCCGAGTGTCCAGGTGGGCGACCCGTTCACCGAGAAGGTGCTCATCGAGTGCTGCCTCGAGCTCTACCACGCCGGGCTCGTGGTGGGCATTCAGGACCTCGGCGGTGCCGGATTGTCTTGCGCCACCAGCGAACTCGCGGCCGCCGGCGACGGTGGCATGCACATCGACCTGGAGAAGGTGCCCATGCGCGCCGAGGGCATGACCCCGGCCGAGGTGCTGTCCAGCGAGTCGCAGGAACGCATGTGCGCGGTCGTCGCTCCCGAGAACGTCGACGCCTTCCTCGAGGTGTGCCGCAAGTGGGATGTGCTCGCCACCGTGATCGGCGAGGTCACCGACGGTGATCATCTGGTCATCACGTGGCACGGCGAGACCGTCGTCGACGTGCCGCCGCGCACCGTCGCCCACGACGGCCCGGTCTACGAGCGCCCGGTGGCGCGTCCGGACTGGCAGGACACCGTGGTCGCGTCGACAACCGAGCCGCTGAAGCGTCCGAGCACGCCGGATCAGCTGCGCGAGACCCTGCTGGCGATGCTGGCCAGCCCGGCGCTGTGCAGCCGCCAGTTCATCACCGACCAGTACGACCGCTACGTCCGCGGCAACACCGTCCTGGCCGAGCACGCCGACTCCGGCATGATCCGTATCGACGAGAAGACCGGCCGCGGAATCGCGCTGGCGACCGACGCGTCGGGCCGCTACACCTTCCTCGACCCGTACCGCGGTGCGCAGCTGGCGCTGGCCGAGGCCTACCGCAACGTCGCCGTCTCGGGTGCGACGCCCAAGGCCGTCACCAACTGCCTCAACTTCGGCTCGCCCGAGGACCCGGCGGTGATGTGGCAGTTCCAGCAGGCGGTCCGCGGACTCGCCGACGGCTGTGCGCAGCTGGGCATCCCGGTCACCGGCGGCAACGTGAGCTTCTACAACCAGACCGGTGCGACCGCGATCCTCCCGACGCCGGTCATCGGTGTCCTCGGTGTGATCGACGACGTCCATCGTCGTATCCCGACGGGCTTCGGCACCGAACCGGGCGAGACGCTGATCCTCCTCGGCGAGACCCGCGAAGAGTTCGACGGCTCGATCTGGGCGCAGGTCGCCTACGACCACCTCGGTGGCGTGCCGCCGGAGGTCGACCTCGAGCGTGAGCGTCTGCTGTCGGAGATCCTGACCGCGGCGTCGCGCGACGGATTGATCTCGGCCGCACACGATCTCAGCGAGGGCGGGCTCATCCAGACCGTCGTCGAGGCGGCGCTGGCCGGCGAGACCGGTTGCCGGCTGCTGCTGCCCGAGGATGCCGACCCCTTCGTCTGGCTGTTCTCCGAATCCGCCGGACGCGTGCTGGTCGCCGTGCCGCGCACCGAGGAGTCCCGCTTCTCCGCCATGCTCGACGCCCGCGGCATGCCGTGGACGCGCATCGGCGTGGTCGACCAGGGCAGCGACGAGGTCGAGGTCCAGGACTACTTCTCGGTGCCGCTCGCCGAGCTGCGCGAGGTGCACGAGGCGACGCTGCCGCGTCTCTTCGGCGACACCGCGTAGCGAGCCGAATCGTTGTAGCGCGCACCGTTCCCTCCTGCGGGAACGGTGCGCGTATACCGTTGAAAGCAATCTGATTCACCGACCCGACGAATACGGTCAGGGTCGGATACGCTCCGTGGGTTCTCAGCGAGAGTCGAAAGGGCGCAGATGAGCTATCCCCACGATCCGAACCAGCCGCCGAACTACGGCGCGGCGCCCGGCTACGGACAGCAGCCGTACGGCGCATACGCGCCCGGTCCCGAACCGGACAACAACCTCGTGTGGGCGATCCTGACGACGGTGCTGTGCTGCCTGCCCCTGGGGATCGTGGCGATCGTCAAGTCCACCTCGGTCAGCAAGCTGTGGGCCGCCGGTGATTTCGCCGGTGCTCAGAAGGCGGCCGACGACGCCAAGAAGTGGGCGATGTGGGGCGCGATCATCGGGATCGTCGGCTCGATCCTCATCGTGGTCGTCTATTTCGTCTTCGCGGCGTTGATCATCGGTGCAAGCGCCACCACGTCCACGTACTGAAGGGTTCGAACGGGCCGTCCTGGAGCGGGTGTCGGTCCTCTCGAACCATCGGGTCCTCGGCCCGGCGACCGTGGTCGTCGGGGCCGGGATCTGTTGTGCCGCAGTGTTGCTGGGAGATCCCACCACGCCCGGCGGGGTACTCCCGATGTGTCCCACCAAGTTGATCCTCGGTGTGACCTGTCCGGGCTGCGGGTCGCAGCGTGCGCTCTACTCACTCCTGCACGGTGATCTGTTCGCGTCCCTGCACTACAACGCGGCCTTTGTCCTCGCGCTCGGGTTGCTGCTCTTCGCATTCGGCGCCTACTGCCTGCGGCTGTGGACCGGGCGGCGGATTCGCGGCTGGCAGAACATGCGCTATTCCGCCGTCGTGTTGCTCGTCGCCGTGCTCGGCTGGTTCGTGGTCCGGAACATCCCGGTGGAACCGCTCTGGTCCCTACACGTCTGACGGGCCGCGGCGTCCGGTGCGCCGGACCCATCGGACCAGTCGTGACCCGCCGGCGTCGGCAGCCGCGTCGAGATCGAGCGCGGCAAGTCCCTCCGGGTCGTCGGTGGTGATCTGGTCGACCCGTAACTCCAAGAGCCGCCTGATATCCGGGACCGAACGAGGTCCGACACGGGTCACCGTGTAGCCGTCGACGAGTCGATCGTGGCGATGGAAGGCGTCGACGAGATCGACACCGCGCCGGTCCGCGGCCAGGATCAAGCGGTTCTCCAGATAGACCATCTCCGCGTTCGGCGACGCGGCCAGCGCACGCGCGACGAAACCCTCGAAGTCCCCGGACCGGATCGCGGCGTCGGCGGCACCGTGATGGCAGGGGTCGTAACCGACGCGAATCCCGGGGGCCGCCGACGTCAGGCGCGCCACGGCCGCCGCATCGCCGCAGGACAGGATGTAGTGCGACGCCAGCGGCTCGACGCTGCGCGCGAAGGTGTGCACCGCACGTGGATCGAGGGCGGCGTCGTCCTCCTTGAAGTCGAGCTGGAGGATCGACGACGGTGCGATGTCGACCGTCGAGAACAGCTCGGTGAGGTCCTCGAGTAACAGGACCGGCTCGTCGAGCGCCTTGCCGTGGTTGTCGCGCAGGGACAATCCGCGGAGGTAGGCCGCGGGTAGCGCCGAGATCGCTCCGGAGCCGGTGGTGGCGTGATCGACGACGCGGTCGTGCAGGATCGCGAAACCGCGGTCGGCGTGGATGACCAGGTCCACCTCGATGCTCGCGCCCAGCCGCATCCCCTCGATGATGCGAGAAGCGGTGAAGGCCGGGTCGTCGGCGCGCCGGCGACCCCGGTGCCACTTGAGCATGGTCCGGTGCCCGTCGAAGTCGACGTACAGCGGCGGACGTGCCGGATCGGGCGCTGATGGTGTGCTCGTCTGGGACATCGTCTTCCGAGACTAGTCCCGGTAGGGTCTGGCAGATGGCGGCGTTCTCGATGCCCAGGTGGGTCGGTGCGGTGACGATGGCCGAGTCGGCCGGATTCCTCATCCCGGTCGCCGGGTTCGCGATCTCCGCCATCACCGGGTTACCGGTCGGATGGGCCTGGCTGCTCATAGTTGTGTGTGGGGCCGGCGAGGGCGCGCTGCTCGGTCTCGGTCAGGCAGTCGCCCTCCGCGGGACGTCGTGGCAGGTCCCGACCGCGCGATGGGTTCCGGCGACCGCGGTCGGCGCGATGATCGCCTGGTCGTTGGGGATGGCGCCGTCGAGTCTTGTCGATCTGGGTGTGGACATCGACTTCGGGAATCCCCTCACCTGGATCGTGGCCGGCGCGGGTGCGGTGGCGCTGCTGATCAGCATTCCCTCGGCGCAGTACGTCGTTCTGCGGAACCGAATCCCCCACGCATGGCAGTGGATACCGGTGAACGCGGCCGCCTGGACGGTGGGACTGGTCTTCACCTTCCTGCCCGGTCCGTTCATCGACGAGTCCACCCCCGGTATCACGATGGCGGTCGCCTTCGTCCTGGCCGGCATCTGTATGGCCGCGACCGTCGCGGTGGTCACCGGACTCTGGTTGCGGTCGCGACCTGTTCTCGCCGAACCGGCCCTGCAGAGTTGAAACGTGTTCTAGTTTGAGGGGCATGACTCTGCGCGTGGTCGAGTGGTCGACCGGAACCGTCGGAAGACATGCGATCGCCGGGATCGACGCCCATCCCGACCTCGAACTCGTCGGGGTCTGGGTGTCGAGTCCGGACAAGGTCGGGAAAGACGCCGGCGCACTGGCGGGCCTC
Organism: Gordonia sp. CNJ-863; assembly: GCF_001942325.1. Taxonomy (NCBI): domain Bacteria; kingdom Bacillati; phylum Actinomycetota; class Actinomycetes; order Mycobacteriales; family Gordoniaceae; genus Gordonia; species Gordonia sp. CNJ-863. The sequence goes on along the minus strand of NZ_MKKG01000002.1, from coordinate 52,382 downwards.
GATCGTGACCTCGGCGTCGCCGCGACCGACGACCGCGACGCACTGATCGCCCTGAAGCCCGACTGCATCGTGCACACCGCGATGACCGACGACCGGGTGATGGAGTCGATCGAGGATCTGATCTTCTTCGTGGAGAACGGGATCAACGTGGTCTCCAGTGGTCCGGTCGTGTTGCAGTTCCCGAAGGGAATCCTGCCGGACAGACTGCTGGACCGGATCGCCGCGGCCGGCGAGTTCAGCGGTGCCAGTCTGCACGTCAACGGCATCGACCCCGGTTTCGCCAATGACGTTCTGCCGCTGTCGTTGACGAGTCTCTCCCAGCGGATCGACGAGGTGCGGTGCCAGGAGATCGCGGACTACTCGACCTACTACCAGCCGGTTGTCATGCGGGACCTGTTCGGCTTCGGGCAGCCGATGGACACGACGCCGTTGCTGCTGTCGCCGGGCATCCTGTCGATGGGCTGGGGCAGCGTGGTGCGGCAGATCGCCGCCGGACTCGACCTCACCCTCGATGAGCCGCTCGTCGAACGGGTGGAACGCGTCGAGGCCGACCGTGACTATTCGACGGTGTCGGTGGAGATCCCGAAGGGAACCATGGCGGCGTTGCGATTCGAGGTCGCCGGTCAGGTCGACGGAGTGGATCGTGTTGTGCTGGAGCACTACACGCGCACGCACGCCGACCAGTGCCCGGAGTGGCCGACCCCGCACGAGGGTGACGGTTGCTACCGGATCGCGATCTCCGGCGAGCCGGAGATGACCGTCGAGTTCGGTCATCACGGGGAGAACGGCGACCACAACGTCTCCGGGATGATCGTCACGGCGATGCGGCTGGTGAATTCGGTTGCCGCCGTGGTCGATGCGAAGCCGGGCCTGGTGACCGCCCTGGATCTACCGCTCATCACCGGGCGGGGTCTGGTGACGCGGGGCTGACCCCTCACATGTCCCACGTGTGCACGGGTTCGCCCTCGTGCATGAGAGTCACGTAATCGGCGAGCATGCCGCTCAGCGCCGCCGACCGGCTCTCGCCGGCCTTCTCGCGGGCGGCGACGGCCTCGCGCTGCCACACCGACCCGGTCCGGCGGGTGACGCAGCGTCCCTCGATCACCGACAGATACCGCTTGCGGGCCTTGTCCGAGACGCCGTATGCGCGAAGGCCTTTCTCGGCGAGGGTCAGCAGGCGCCGGAGTACGAGTTCGTCCGGTCGGACCCAGCCGACGTCGGGCCAGTAGAGCTGCGACTCCATGCCGAAATGCGCACCGGACTGTAGGTTCTCCGCGGCCGCGTTGAACGACATCTGCGACCACAGCGGCCGGTCGGCCTCGACGAGCCCGCGGACCACCCCGTAGTAGAAGGCGGCGTTGGCCATCGTGTCCACGACCGTCGGTCCGGCGGGCAGCACCCGGTTCTCGACGCGCAGATGTGCCTGCCCCTCGTGGATGTCGTACACGGGCCGGTTCCAGCGGTAGACCGTGCCGTTGTGCAGCCGCAGCTCGTCGAGCGTCGGGATACGTCCGGCATCGAGTTCGGCCAGCGGATCGACGTCGGTCGAGACGGGTAGGAGAGCAGGGAAGTAACGGGTGTTCTCCTCGAACAGGTCGAAGATGGTGTTGATCCAGCGTTCGCCGAACCAGACGCGTGGCCGGACGCCCTGGTTCTTCAGCTCCAGCGGCCGGGTGTCGGTGGCCTGCTCGAAGACCGGGATGCGACTCTCGTGCCACAGTGCGGTCTCGGCGAGGAACGGGGAGTTGCCGGCCAGCGCCACCTGTATCCCGGAGATCACCTGGGCGGCATTCCAATGCGCGGCAAAGTCTTCCGGGGCCACCCTCAGGTGCAGCTGCAGCGAGGTACAGGCGGCTTCGGGGAGGATCGAGTCGGTGGACGTGTGGAGGCGTTCGGTGTCATGGCCGTCGCCCAGCGGCACACCGCTGATGTCGATCTCGAGGTCCTCGCCGCGGGCGTTGAAGATCTGCTCGTTCAGCAGGTCGTAGCGGGGGTTGGCCGAGATCCACTGATGGGCAAAGTGTTCGGCCTTCAGGGTCGGGAGCATCCCGATCATGACCAGGTGGTTGTCCGTGCGGGCGGCGCGTTCCTCCGCGCGGTTCAACGACGTCCGCAGCGCCTGTTCCAGCGAGATCGTGTCGTCGGTGGTGAAGGGCCGCGGCGAGACGTTGATCTCGATGTTGAACTGCCCGAGTTCGGTCTGATAGTCGGGGTCGGCGATCGCCTCGAGGACGGCGGCGTTGGCCATGGCCGGACGCATCTGCTCGTCGACGAGGTTGAGTTCCACCTCCATGCCGAGGAGGGGTTTGGGTGGCCGCCCCTGATCGGTGAACAGCCCGTCGGCGAGCATCCGCGCGATCGCGTCGGTACCACGACTGACCTGCCGGCGGAACCTCACGCGATCCTCGCCGGTGAACTCCTGTTTGGTCACTTCCGCGCCCATGCGTCACATACTGCCCCAATTCGGGCGGCGTCAACCGCCGTTGCAAGATGACTGACGTGCCCCCGCGTAAGAGACCCGACCCGGCAGAGGTCCGCGCCGCAGTCCTCGCGGTCGCGGACTGGCTCGGCGACGAATCGGCCCCCGCGCCGTCGCGGCCGGCTCTCGCCGCCGCCGTCCGCCTCACCGCCCGCACGCTCGAACACCTCGCCCCGGGCAACTCGGTCGAGGTTCGCGTCCCACCGTTCGTCGCGGTGCAGTGCATCGAGGGCCCGCGCCACACGCGCGGGACGCCGCCCAACGTCGTCGAGACCTCGCCGCGCACGTGGTTGCTGATGGTGACCGGTCTGCTGACCTACGACGCCGCGCTCGGCGCCGGTGAACTCGACGCATCGGGCCACCGCGCGGACCTGGTGGCGGGGCTGCTGCCGCTGGTTCCGCTGGGCCCGGGCGCGTCGAGAACCGAGTGATCCGACGAGTGTGATCCGTCACTCCTGGCGTTCACGTGGAATTACGGCGCTTCGGACACCGCTGGAAGATTCGCTCTGTGAGGCAACGGGCACGTAAACTCCGAAACTGTCTCCCAGCACATTGACGTGTTAACCGATTCGCAGCCCAGGGGAGCTAGTCGATGACTGATCGCTCGATCGCCAACGTGAACCTGCTCGCTCCCACGCCGGCCGGTGGATGCTCCGCAGCCGGTGGGTGCGCGCCCGAACCCGCTCCGCTGGACCAGCCCGAGAACGAACCGCGCGAGGAGTGCGGGGTATTCGGGGTCTGGGCACCCGGCGAGGACGTCGCCAAACTCACCTACTACGGCCTCTACGCGCTGCAGCATCGCGGACAGGAGGCGGCGGGCATCGCCGTCGGCGACGGCAGCCAGGTCGTCGTCTTCAAGGATCTGGGCCTCGTCAGCCAGGTGTTCGACGAGCAGACACTGGGCGCGATGAGCGGCCACGTCGCCATCGGGCACTGCCGCTACTCCACCACCGGTTCGACCACCTGGGAGAACTCGCAGCCGATCTTCCGCACCACCGATGCCGGCACCGGCGTCGCGCTCGGTCACAACGGCAATCTCGTCAACACCGCCGATCTCGCCGCCCGCGCTCGGGAGAAGGGCATCAAGAGCTCCGCGGCGACGTCGGACTCGGATGTCGTGGGTGCGCTCCTGGCGCACGGCGCCGCCGACAGCTCGATCGAGCAGGCCGCGATGGAGCTGCTGCCGACTCTCAAGGGCGCCTTCTGCCTGACCTTCATGGACGAGCACACCCTCTACGCGGCACGTGACCCGCACGGTGTGCGTCCGCTCTCGCTCGGACGCCTCGACCGCGGCTGGGTCGTCGCTTCGGAGACCGCCGCCCTCGACATCGTCGGCGCCTCCTTCGTCCGCGACATCGAACCCGGTGAGCTGCTGGCCATCGACGCCGACGGCGTGCGCACCAAGCGCTTCGCCGAGCCGACCCCGCGCGGCTGCGTCTTCGAGTACGTCTACCTGGCCCGCCCGGACTCCAACATCCACGGCCGGTCGGTGCACTCCACCCGCGTGGAGATCGGCCGCCGCCTGGCCAAGGAACACCCTGCCGAGGGCGACCTGGTGATCCCGGTCCCGGAGTCGGGTGTGCCCGCGGCCGTCGGCTTCGCCCAGGGCTCGGGCATCCCCTACGGGCAGGGCCTGATGAAGAACGCCTACGTGGGCCGCACCTTCATCCAGCCGTCGCAGACGATCCGTCAGCTCGGCATCCGGCTCAAGCTCAACCCGCTGCGCGAGGTCATCCGCGGTAAACGACTCGTCGTCGTCGACGACTCGATCGTGCGCGGCAACACCCAGCGCGCCCTCATCCGCATGCTGCGCGAGGCCGGTGCCGCCGAGGTGCACGTGCGGATCGCCTCCAGTCCCGTGCGCTGGCCGTGCTTCTACGGCATCGACTTCGCCTCCCCGGCGGAACTCATCGCCAACGGCATGGAGTCCGAGGAGGGCATGGTCGAGGGCGTGCGCCAGGCCATCGGCGCCGACTCGCTCGGCTACATCAGCATCGACGAGATGATCGGTGCCACCGAGCAGCCCGCGTCGAACCTGTGCGCGGCCTGCTTCGACGGCAACTACCCGATCGAACTGCCCGAGGAGACCTCCATGGGCAAGGCGGTCCTGGAGCAGATGCTGGCCTCCGCCGCACACGACGGAACGGTCGACCCGCTCACCAAGCCGAACGACAACGTCAGCGCAGTGATGCGTCCCTGAATCCGGGGGCAGGGCACTCCGGTACCGTGTGATCGTCGGCGAACACGTCGAGAACAACTTTTGACAAGGGGTGCTTGCGGAGATGACGGAGCGGGATGCGGCGGCCGACGAGACGACGGGCGCTACGCCGCCGGCCTCGTACGCGGCGGCCGGAGTCGACATCGACGCCGGTGAACGAGCCGTAGAGCTGATCACCCCGCACGCGAAACGTGCCTCGCGCCCCGAGGTCCTCGGCGGGCTCGGTGGCTTCTCGGGCCTCTTCGCGCTGAAGGGCAACTACCGCGAGCCGGTCCTCGCCGCCGCCAGCGACGGCGTCGGAACCAAGCTCGCCGTCGCGCAGGCCATCGACAAGCACGACACCGTCGGACGCGACCTCGTCGCCATGTGCGTCGACGACCTCGTCGTCTGCGGCGCCGAGCCGCTCTTCCTGCAGGACTACATCGCCGTCGGCAAGGTCGTCCCCGAGACCGTCGCCAGATCGTCGCCGGCATCGCCGACGGCTGCGTCGAGGCCGGATGTGCGCTGCTCGGCGGCGAGACCGCCGAACACCCCGGACTCATGCAGGACAACCACTACGACCTGTCGGCCACCGCCGTCGGTGTCGTGGAGGCCGACAAGGTCCTCACCCCCGACCGTGTCCGTGCCGGTGACGTCGTCATCGCCATGGGATCGTCGGGCCTGCACTCCAACGGCTACTCGCTCGCCCGCAAGGTGCTGCTCGAGTGGGGCCACATGGATCTCTTCGGCCACGTCGAGGAGTTCGGCCGCTCGCTCGGCGAGGAACTGCTCGAGCCGACCCGCATCTACGCCCGCGACTGCCTGGCGCTCATCGCCGAGGCGGACGTGCGGACCTTCGCGCACATCACCGGCGGCGGCCTGGCCGAGAACCTGGCCCGCGTCATCCCTCAGGGCCTCGTGGCCGAGCTGGAACGCAACACCTGGACCCCGGCCCCGATCTTCGCCCTCATCGGGCAGCGCGGACGCGTCGAGCAGCTCGAGATGGAGCGCACCTTCAACATGGGTGTCGGCATGGTCGCGGTCGTCGCACCCGAGGACACCGACCGCGCACAGGCGGTCCTGACGGCCCGGCACGTCGACAACTGGGTGCTCGGCACGATCAAGCGGTCCACCGACCCCAAGAGCACCGAGGCAGGCTCGCGCGTCTCCCTGGTCGGCGAGCACCCGCGCTTCTGAGAGTCACGGGCGCACAGCGCCTCTCGCACCGACGCCAAAGCGGCGGGGACCTTCGGGTTCCCGCCGCTTTCTCGTTGTCAGACGCGTCGATCGCACCCTACCGCTGGACACCACAGAGCAGCGATGCTCATCGCCGGTTGTCGCCGCGGCGAGCACCGCTGGATGTCGAGAAACGACTCCGCACGCATCAGACGGCCGCAGTCACCTGCGGCCGTCTGATACCTACGAAAACATCAACCCGCGTTACCGCGGGTCCGCTGAGCGGAGAGGTCGTGGCGGGGTGAGATCTGGTGTCGCCGATGAGGCCGGCACCCACGAGTGGTGCGCCTCAGGCGCGTCGCCACTCGTCCTCGTCCAACCACTCATCCACCGGATCCGGACGATCTACCGAGCTGGTCTGCCCGGACAGCTCACGCTGCAGGCTTTCGAGATCGGTGTTCGGAGTGGAGTACTTCAGCTGACGAGCAACCTTCGTCTGCTTTGCCTTTGCCCGGCCGCGGCCCATACGGGACCCCCTCGCAAAATGACGGGGCGGCCAACGATTTGGCGGCCCCGTTCTCTTGAAGTAATTCTGTCGTGCTGACCAGTCTAGCGCGCCTTCAGGACTTGTGTGCCGCGCCCTGCCTCGCCGCGCCGCCCGATCTCTTCACCTTGCTCATAATTCGCTGCGCCTCGCGTCGGACCTTGACCGGCAGATCGTCGGCGGCGAGCAGCGTGGCGATCGACTCGGGGTCGGCGTCGACGAGCAGTTGCCGGACCCGCACACCGTGATCGGGACGGTGGATCACTGTCACCGAATCGCCCGCGGCCACCGTACCGGGCTGCAGAACGCGCAGGTAGGCGCCGAAATCGGCCTGGTCCATGAACCTCTTAACCCACCTGGCTCATCCGCCCACACCGCGAAGGTCCGGCACGGTACACGAGGGATGGTGGTCTCGAGGAGGAGTCCGTCGTCACCGACCTGCCACCGCTCACCCACGAAGGCGTCGGTGACGTCGATCCCGTCTATCCGGAGGTTCTCGCCGAACCAGCCGTAAGGAAGCTCACGTCCGAGTTCCTCGGACCAGCGTCGTGCGTCGGGTTCGGCGTAGGCGTACACCGCCTGATCGACGCCGCCGTGATGCCTGCGGTTGCGCTGGTGATCGGCGGCCAGTCCGAGCTCGTGCACGTCGGCGCGGCCGGCCAGAGGGCGCTTGTCGATCGCGGACGGGCCGATCTTGTCGAGGACGACATCATGGCCGGCCGCGCAGACGGCCAGCACGGTTCCGGTGTCCACGCGTCAGGTGCCCGGGGTGGCCGAGCCGCTGCGCAGCCGCTCGACGGCGGCGCGACCGGCCTGGACATGATCGTCCTCGCGGACGGAGTCCGGATCGATGCGCGCGCTCAACGGTTCCTCGGCGCCGATCGTCAGTTCGACGTCCGCACCGACGTTGCGTTTGACGAGCGCGAGCGCGATGGGGCCCCACTCGTAGTGGTCGATGACGGTGCCGAGACGGCCGACGGTGCGGCCACCCGCGGTGACCGGGTCGCCGGTCGTCGGACGCTGATCCGAGCTGCCGTCGAGATGCAGAAGTACCAGGCGTCGCGGCGACTTGCCGAGGTTGTGGACACGGGCGACCGTCTCCTGGCCGCGGTAGCAGCCCTTGTCCAGATGGACGGCGCCCTGCTCGGCCGGACCACCGATCCAGTCGACCTCGTGCGGGATCGTCCGTTCGTCGGTGTCGGCACCCAGCCGGGGGCGGCGGGCGGCGACGCGCAGCGCGTCGTACGCCCAGCTGCCCGCCATCCGGGCGCCGGCCTCGACGAGTGCGTCCCACCAGCGCAGCAGGACGAACTCGGGCAGGACGAGGTCGACGACCGGCAGGTCGCGGTTCTCGCCGAGGGGTGGCATCCGTCGCCAGAATCCCAGCGGCTCGTCCTCGTGATGCGTCTCCGGCAGGTTGCCCGCCTGGTAGACGTCCGCGTCGGCGGGGATCTCGAGCAGCTCGACGACCGGTCCGGTCACCGCGCCGGGACCGACGAGGGTGAGTACCTTCATGTCTGTTCGCGGGGCCGGCTGCGCCTTGGCCCAGAACACCATCTTGGCGAGGAACCCGGCGAGGGCCTCGCCGCGTACGCCCTCGGTGTCGACCCAGGTGACGCCGTCGATGTCGGTCAGGACGAAGTGTTCCTCGACGCGGCCGTTGGCGTCGAGAGACAGATTCTCCGCGCTCCGGCGGTCGGGGAGTGCGGCGACGTGCTGGCTCGAGATGGTGTGCAGCCAGCTCAGGCGTTCCTCGCCGGGGATCTCGACGACGGCGCGGTCGGAGCGGTCGACGACGATGACCCCGGTGGCGGCGGCTCTCTGTTCCCCGAGTGGATCACCGAAGTGCCACGGGGTCTCCGATGAGTGGAACTCGCCGGGGCCGGGGACCGCCCCGCCCTCGGAATGCCTGGTCAGGATGGGTGAACGGCTCACGGGTCGATTCTACGGGTCGCTCGCGCACCAGGGGTGTGGAGCCGGGGCCGGGCGGTCGTGGGAGCCTCTTATCCATGTCGGATTCGATCCTGCTCACCCTCGACGGCACCCAACACGATGCCGATGCACCGTTCCTGCACGCCGACGACCTCGCGGCGGTGCGCGGCGACGGCGTCTTCGAGACCCTGCTCGTCCGTGCCGGCCGGGCGCGTGGGGTGCGCCTGCACCTCGAGCGCCTCGCCCGTAGCGCGACCGCGATGGAGCTGCCGGCACCGGACCCCGACGAGTGGCGCGCGGCGGTCGAGAACGCGGTCAAGCTGTGGACTGCCGAGCACGGGACGTCGGACGAGGCGTTGCTGCGTCTGGTCTACACCCGTGGGCGCGAACACGGGTACGCCCCGACGGCCTACCTGACCGTGGAGCGGGTGCCCGAACGCGTCGCCTCGGCGCGCGCCGACGGTGTCTCGGTGGTCACCCTCGATCGCGGCTTCTCCATCGACCTGGCCGCCAGGGCGCCATGGCAGCTGCTCGGGGCGAAGACGCTGAGCTATGCGACCAACATGGCCGCGCTCCGGCACGCCGCATCCGAGGGCTACGACGACGTCATCTTCGTCAGCAGCGAGGGGGCGGTGCTCGAGGGGCCGCGATCGACGGTGGTCGCGGTGTACGGGGACTCGCTGGTCACCCCGCCGACGGAGATCGGCATCCTCGCCTCGACGACTGCCCAGGCCGTCTTCGATCTCGCCGATGCGGAGGGCTGGAAGACCAAGGTCGAGATCCTGCGCCCGGAGGATCTCGTGGCGGCCGACTCGGTCTGGCTCGTCAGCAGCGTGACGCTCGCGGCCCGGGTCACCCATCTCAACCGGTACGTGATGCCGGTGCCGGCCGACGCCGACCGGTTTTCCGATTTGGTGGACCGAGCCATCGCCGCGGAAGACAATTGATCCCGGTCACTCACACATGATCCCGGGCCCGCGTCACACCTGTTCGCGGGTGAGAGCGAATGCACCAGCGACAGTGCAGTGATGGGACTTTTGGCGCTTGAACAGGGTCGGTGACCAGGCGTAACGTCGCGCCCAGGGCCTACTACTAAAAGTAGTAGGCGACGTCGGCACCCGCCGGCTCAGCCGGTGACCTGATTCGAGGCATACATGGACGCTCTGGACGTCTCCAGATGGCAATTCGGTATCACGACCGTCTATCACTTCATCCTGGTGCCGCTGACCATCGGTCTCGCACCGATGATCGCGGTGATGCAGACGGTGTGGCACGTCACCGGCAACGAGCAGTGGCTGCGCGCGACGAAGTTCTTCGGCAAACTCTTCCTGATCAACTTCGCGTTGGGTGTCGCGACCGGCATCGTCCAGGAGTTCCAGTTCGGCATGAACTGGAGCGAGTACAGCCGATTCGTCGCGGACGTGTTCGGCGCCCCGCTCGCGATGGAAGGGCTCGTTGCGTTCTTCCTCGAGTCCACCTTCATCGGACTCTGGATCTTCGGCTGGGATCGGCTGCCGCGCAGGGTGCACCTGGCGTGCATCTGGCTCGCCTCGATAGGCGTCATCGCCTCGGCGTACTTCATCATCGCGGCGAACTCGTGGATGCAACACCCGGTGGGCGTGGTGTGGGACGACACGCGAGACCGGCCGAGGATGAACGACTTCTGGGCGGTGATCACGAACAGCACGACACTGGCGGCGTTCCCGCACGTGATCGCCGGTGCCTTCCTCACCGCAGGCACCTTCGTCGCCGCCATCGGTTGTTGGTGGATGGCCCGGAACATGTGGCGCGCCAAGAAACTCCGTGTGGCCATCGACACCGGTGACACCTCGGAAATGCCCAAGACGACCTCGCCGAGCCACATCGACGCCACCCCCGAGGATCTCGAGCTCGACGCCCGACGCTTCTGGCGGCCGGTCACCCGGTTGGCTCTCTGGATCGTGATCGCCTCCGGTGTGGGGTTGTTCATCACCGGCGACATCCAGTCGCAGATCATGTTCAACCAGCAACCGATGAAAATGGCTGCGGCGGAATCTCTGTGCGAGACCCAGACCGGCGCCGGATTCTCCGTGCTGGCCATCGGGCGGCAGAACAACTGCGACAACATCGAGCACGTCATCGAGATCCCGAAGATGCTCTCGTTCCTGGCCGACCACAGTTTCGACAGCACCCTGCAGGGCGTCGAGGAACTGCAGCAGCAGTACACCGAGGCGCTCGCGGGACAACCAGGTGTGCCCGCAGGGCAGAACTTCGCCCCGAACCTGTTCGTCACCTACTGGAGTTTCCGGGCGATGATCACCTGGGCTCTCGGGTCGGTCGTGGTGGCGCTCGGGGGACTCTGGCTCACGCGTCGCAAGCGAGTCGTCGAATCCCGCAAGTTCGGCACTCTCGCGCTGTGGATGATCCCGACACCGTTCCTGGCCAACAGCTCTGGCTGGATCTTCACCGAGATGGGACGTCAGCCGTGGGTCGTTGCGCCCAACTGGGAGAACGACCTCGACCCGATGCGGATCAACATGCTCGTCCAGAACGGGGTTTCGAACCACTCGGCGGCGACGGTGTGGGTGACGCTGATCGGCTTCACCCTGCTCTACGGCGCGCTGGGTGTCGTGTGGTTCATGCTCCAGCGGCGATATGTCATCGAGGGGCCGGCGACCTATGACTCCAGACCGCCGGGACATTCCGACCCCGACGCGGACAGCGGTGAGCCCAAACAGCTCTCGTTCGCGTACTGACGGCCGACCCAACCATAGGAGAGACCAGTGGGACTTCCGGAAGTCTGGTTCCTGATCATCGCGGTGCTGTTCGTCGGCTACTTCGTCCTCGAGGGGTTCGACTACGGCGTCGGGATGCTGATGCCCTTCCTCGGCCGCAGCCACACCGGCGGCGATGCACGGGTGGCGTCCGATGAGCCGGCCGCCGACCCCGATACCCGTCGGCGGGTGCTGCTCAACACGATCGGACCGGTCTGGGACGGCAACGAGGTGTGGTTGATCACCGCGGGTGGAGCGTTGTTCGCCGCCTTCGGCGGCTGGTATGCAACCATGTTCTCCGCCTTCTACTTCGCGCTGTTCCTGATCCTGATCGGCCTCATCACGCGGGTCTGCGCCATCGAGTGGCGCGGCAAGATCGACAACCCGCGATGGCGGATGTGGTGCGACGTCGGGATCGGACTCGGCTCCTGGATTCCGGCCATCGTGTGGGGCATCGCCTTTGCCAATGTCGTACGCGGTCTGCCGATCGACGCCGACGCGCAGTACACGGGCGGATTCTTCGACCTGTTCAACCCGTATGCGCTGTTGGGCGGGCTGACCACGTTGCTGGCCTTCCTGACCCACGGCGCCGTCTTCTTGTCGTTGAAGACCGACGGCGCGCTTCGCGAGGACTCGATGCGCTACGCATCGCGACTGTCGATCCCGGCGCTGGTCGTCGCGGGGGCGTTCCTGTTGTGGACGCAGTTCGCCTACGGCAGTGCGTGGACCTGGATTCCGGTGCTGACCGCCGCGGTCGCCGCCCTGGTGATGGTGGGTGCCACCCAGGTGCGCAAGGAGGGCCTGGCGTTCGCCGCGACCTCGATCGCCATCGTGGGCACCGTGGCGGCCCTGTTCGGGTCGCTGTACCCCGACGTGCTGCCGTCGACGATCAATCCGGCGTATGACCTCACCATCGACAACACCTCGTCGAGTCACTACACCCTCGTCGTCATGACCTGGGCCGCCGTTCTGGTCACACCCGTCGTGATCGCCTACCAGGCCTGGACCTATTGGGTGTTCCGCAAGCGCCTGTCCGTGGAGATCATGCCCAAGCCGGCGGGGCTGCGATCCCTGCGCGCCTTCGGCGAGTGACGCCGCTGGAACGGTCGGCGGCCACGCGGCGGGGTGCGGCCCGGCCGCCGGTCGATCCGCGCCTGCTGCGGTATTCACCGACGACCCGGCGCTACGTCGCGGTCACCGCGGCGTTCGCCGTCGCGCAGGTGATCGCGATCATCGTGGCCGCGGGTACGGCCGCCTCGATCCTGTCGGAGCTGATCGTCTTCCCGGAGGAGCGGTCCTTCGACGCGCAGTGGGTGCACCTGGTCGTCCTCGCGGTCGCGATGGCGGCCCGTGCCGCGATGGCTTATGGGCACGACCGATATGCGCACCGCGCGGCCGAACAGGCGATCGCGGAATTGCGGGCCGAGGCACTCGATGTGCTCACCGATCCGCGTCGGACCGCACCGCGAACGCTGCTGACGCTGCGTGAGCATGCGGCGACCGTGCTGTTGCGGGGACTCGACGCGCTCGGGCCGTATCTGTCCGGATACCTGCCGGCGCTCGTGGCCGCGGTGATCCTCACGCCTACGGTGACCGTGGTGATCGCCTTCGCCGACTGGCCGTCGGCGCTGATCATCCTGATCACGTTGCCGCTCATCCCGATCTTCATGGTCCTGGTCGGGCTCATGACCCGGGATCGCACCAGCCGCAAGCTGGCGACGATGAGCAGGCTGACCGCGCAGCTGCTGGATCTGATCGCCGGCCTGCCGACGCTGCGGGCACTGAACCGGGCCGAGGCCCCGGCCGCCCAGGTGGCCGAACTCGGTGAGGCACACCGGCGTTCCACGATGAGTTCGCTACGGGTGGCGTTCCTGTCCGGGGCCGTCCTCGAGCTGCTCGCCACCCTGTGCGTCGCACTGGTCGCCGTGGGCATCGGTCTGCGCCTGGTGTTCGGCGAGATGTCGCTCTACGCAGGTGTTTTCGCGTTGATCCTGGCGCCCGAGGCGTATCTGCCTCTCCGACGCGTCGGCGCACAGTTCCACAACTCCGCCGACGGCGTCACCGCCGCCGGGGAGGTCTTCGAGCTGATCGACTCTCCCGAGGACGCGGCGCCGATGCCGGTCAGCGGTGGCCGGGGCATCACCGTTGCGGGCGCGCCGATCACCATCCTCGACCTCGGGGTGCACGGTCGTGACGGCTGGGCGCCGGAGTCCCTGCGCGCGACCATCGCGCCCGGCTCGCTCACGCTCTTCACCGGCCCGAACGGGTCGGGGAAATCCACGACCCTGGCCGCCATCATGGGTTTGGTGACACCGGACGACGGGTCGGTGCTCATCGGGTCCATCCCGGTCACCCATGCCGATCCCGAGTCCCTGTACGAACAGATCGCCTGGCTGCCGCAGCAACCGGTCGTCGTGCCGGGCACGGTCGGCGAGAACGTGGAACTGTTCGGCGCCCTCGACCGCGACGCCGCCGACCGGGCCGCGACGGCCAGTGGATTCGACTCCGTGGTGCTCGAGCTGCCGAACCGTCTCGACACCCGGCTCGGCGCGGGCGGCGTCGGACTGTCCGCCGGCCAGCGCCAGCGACTCGCGCTGACACGAGTGCTTGCATCCCCGGCTCCGCTGCTGCTCCTCGACGAGCCGACCGCCCACCTCGACGAGGACTCCGAACGTGCGGTGCTCACCGCGCTCCGCGAGCGCGCACGCGCCGGTGACACGGTCATCGTGGTGGCCCATCGGGGGATCGCGCGTGAATTCGCCGATCAGGTCGTCGAATTCGACGGAGGTGTGCCATGCGCGACGACCCACTGATCCGGGCGCTCGGATTCCTCGGCCTGCGCCGTGGCGCGGTCGCCAAGGCCCTGCTGCTCGGCGTCGGCGGTTCGCTGTCGGCGCTCGGCCTCGCGGCGCTGTCCGCGTGGCTGATCACCCGCGCGTGGCAGATGCCGCCGGTGCTGTACCTGTCGGTGGCGATCACCGCCGTTCGGGCACTCGGCATCTCGCGCGGCCTGTTCCGCTACCTCGAACGGCTCGCCACCCATGATCTCGCCCTGCGTGCGATGACGACCGCCCGCGAACGGGTGTACACGGCCCTCGCGACCGGTTCGCCCGCCTACTCGGTCACTCTCCGGCGCGGAGATCTGTTGACCCGCACGGGCGATGACATCGACGAGATCGGCAACGCGCTCATCCGCGGACTCATCCCCATCGGCGTCGGGGTGACGACGGCCGTGGCCGCGGTCGTCGTGATGGCACTGGTCTCGCTGCCCGCCGCCGCAGTGCTCGCCGTCGCGCTCGTCATCAGCGGTGGCGTCGCCCCGTGGCTCGCGGCGCGCGGTGGCGCCTCCACCCTCCGGGACGGGTCGCGCGCGGCCACCGAATCCGCCGAGGCGACGACGACCACACTGTGGCACGCCTCCGAACTCGTCGTCGCGCGTCGGCGTGGAGAGCTGCTCGAGACCGCTGCAGACGCCGACCGCCGGCATCTCGCGGCCACCGATCGGGGGCGTCGGCTGGAGGCGGCAGCCGCTGCGGCCACCCCACTCGCGATGGGTGCGTCACTCGTCGCGGCATGTGTGATCGCCATCCAGTTGGCATCGCAGACAACCGGTTCCCTCGCCGGGATCGCCTCCGGCGAGGGGCTCACCCCGATGATCCTCGGCGTGCTGGTCCTCCTGCCGCTGTCGGCCTTCGAGTCGACCGCGCCGCTGACCGAGGCCGGATTGCAGATCGAGCGCAGTCGCCAGAGTGCCGCTCGGGTCATGGCTCTCGTCGACGGTGCGCACGCCGCCGACGGCACCGGGCCGTCCGGTGCGGATGTGGCGGTCCACCGTGGGATGGTCGAGGTGTCGACCGACGGACTGCGATGGGGGCGCGCGGAACGGAACGTCCTCGGACCCGAGGACGGCCTCGACCTCGACCTGCGGCCGGGATCGAGGCTGGCGGTCGTCGGACCCAGCGGAGTCGGCAAGTCCACGCTGCTGCTCACCCTCGCCGGCCTGCTCGATCCCGTCGACGGGGACATCACCTGTGTCGACACGTCGAGCCGTGGGCCCGTCGAACTCCGTTCGGCCGGTTGCTACTTCGCCGAGGAGGCACATCTCTTCTCGACATCGGTCCGCGAGAACATGCGCGTCGCGCGCGGTGACGCCACCGACGAGGAGATCCTCGCGGCCCTGACGACCGTCGGCCTCGACGGTTGGGCCGCAAGGCTTCCCGACGGTCTGGACACCACCCTGACCGGCGGTGCCGACGCCGTCAGCGGCGGCGAGCGCCGACGCCTGCTCCTCGCTCGTGCACTACTCCACCCGGCACCGATGGTCCTGCTCGACGAACCGACCGAACACCTCTCCGCCGACGATGCCGCCGGCCTGCTTAGACGCCTCCTCGGCGTCGAGGACGACCTCTTCGGACCCGATCGCATCGTCGTGGTCGTGACCCACCAGCTCCCCGCGGACGTCGGCGACGCGCGGGTGGTGGAACTGGCGCCGGTCGCCGCCCACTGACGGGGGTACCCCATCGCTCCTCGCACCTCAGGCAGCAGTGGGACAACGGAATCGGGGCCGGACGCCTGGCGTCCGGCCCCGGTACTTCCCCCTGTGAGAGGTGAGGGTCTAGTTGCTGGAGACCTCGTAGCCCATCGGCAGCATCGTCGACTTGTGCTCGAGGAAGGACTCCAGGCCTTCGCGGCCGTTCTCGCGGCCGATGCCGGAGTTCTTGTAGCCGCCGAAGGGGGACTCGGGATCGATTGCGTACCAGTTGATCCCGAAGGTGCCCGTGCGGATCCTGGTGGAGATCTCGATGCCGCGCTCGACGTCGTTGGTCCACACCGTGCCGGCGAGTCCGTAGTCGGAGTCGTTGGCGATGGCGATGGCCTCGTCGACGTCGTCGTAGGCGATGACCGACAGGACGGGGCCGAAGATCTCCTCCTGGGCGATGGCCATGTCGTTGGTGACGCCGGTGAAGATGGTCGGGGTGAGGAAGTGGCCCGAGTCGAGACCGGCGGGACGTTCGCTCTCGAGAACCGGTGTGGCACCGGCCTTCTTGCCGAGTTCGATGTACTCCTCGACCTTCTGGCGCTGCTTTTCGGTGATCAGCGGCCCGAGCTGGGCCTCCGGATCCGACGGTAGGCCGACCTTCATGGCCTTCGCCGCCTCGACCATCGCCGCGACGATCTCGTCCTGGCGGCTGCGCGGCACCAGGATTCGGGTCTGCGCGACGCAGGCCTGGCCGGTGTTGAACAGGCCGAGGAACGTCAGCATGAAGGCGTTCGCGGCGATGTCGACGTCGTCGAGGACGATCGCCGCCGACTTGCCGCCCAGCTCGAGCGAGCAGCGCTTCAGGGTCTCGGCGCAGGCGGCGCCGATGGCCTTGCCCGCGGCGGTCGAACCGGTGAAGGTGATCTTGTCGACGTCGGGATGGGCGACGAGGGCCTGGCCGGTCTCGGTGCCGCCGGTGACCACCGAGATCGCCTCGGCGGGCACGCCGGCCTCGATGAACAGCTGGGCCACGTAGTTACCGGTGAGCGGGGTCTCCGGGGCGGGCTTGAGGACCACCGAGCAGCCGGCGGCGAGGGCCGCGCCCATCTTGTTGCAGGTGATGAACAGCGGAACGTTCCAGGCGCAGATCGCGCCGACGACGCCGACCGGCTCGCGGGTGATGCGGGTGGTGCCGAACAGGCCGGTCCGGTACTCCTCCCACTGGTAGTCGCGGGCGGCGTTGGCGTAGGCGCGCAGGACACCAGTGCCGGGCAGCTGCTGCAGGGTGGCGATCGCACTCGGCGGGGCGCCCATCTCGGCCGAGACCAGCGCGGTGATCTCGTCGCCGCGCTCGTCGATGAGGTCGGCGACCTTGGCGATGATGTCGGCGCGCTGAGCCGGGGGCGTCGAACTCCAGACGCCGGAGTCGAAGGCCGCGCGGGCCGCCCCGACGGCGGTGTCGATGTCGGTGGCGTCGGCGTGCGGCACGGACCCGACACGCTCCCCGGTGGCGGGGGAGAAGACCTCGAGGGTCTCACTGGAATGGGGGTCGACCCATCGGCCGCCGATGAGCAACTGGGGTTGATCCCCGCCGCCGGTGACTGTTGCGGTGTGGGACTCCACGGTCTCGGTCATTACGCGTGTGCTCCTCAGGAGGACGGGTCCTTGCCGGTCAGCGGCGGATTTCTCTCCGCACGCGGGCAAGTGTGAACTACGGCACACGCAATACTAGAACACGTTCTAACTTCGCCGCCAGGGGCGGCGCGAATCAGCCCCGCCCGAACGCCGCGCGGGCCTCCAGTCCTTCCATGACGTCGTCGAGTACATCGAGCTGTCCGGACGGGTCGGCGGCCTCGAGGAGGCGTTGCTGATCGTGGGGCTCGACCTGGAGTCGGTTGGCCCAGCGGTAGATGGGCGAGATGTCTGCCATCGCGGGATCGGCGTCGATGATGTCGAGTGCGGCGAAGATCGTGTAGACGTCCTTGCCGGCGGCCTCGAGAGTCTGCCGCATGATGACGCGGAGGCGCTGGTCGATCGAGTGCAGCCGCTCGAGGTCGACCTCGGAAGGGGCCGGTTCGGGGAGCACCTCGATGCGGGCGAGGGGATACGGATCGTCGGGAAGCCATTCGACGATCCGGAAGCGATGAGTGCCGGTGCCGGACAACAGCGCCCGACCGTCCGGGAGTCGATCGGTGACGTCGGCGAGTGTCAGCGTGCCGACCTCGCACCGCACCTCGCCGCCACCGACCTCGGAGCCGCGGGCGATCAACACGACGCCGAAACGCACGGTCGATCGCCCGTCGGACTCCGCGATGTGGTCGCCGACCATCTGCCGGTAGCGCGGTTCGAAGACACGCAGCGGCAACTCGCCACCCGGCAGCAGGGCGGTGCCGAGCGGGAACATCGGCGAGACGAACTGCTCGCCGGCGGGGATCGACGAACTCAGGGCTGCTCCGTCAGGCCCTGGGGCGCGCGTCGAGGACGACCTCGAACTCGAGCAGATCGGCACCCGAGGCGACCGGCTTGGCCCGCTCTCCGGCATGCGCTTCGCGTGCCGGGCCGGATGCCCACGCCTGGAAGTCCTCTTCGGACTCCCACTGCGTCACGACGAAGTAGCGGTCGTCGCCCTTCACCGGACGCAGGAGCTGGAACCCGAGGAATCCCTTGGAACCGTCGACCGAGTGGGCGCGGTTGGCGAACCGCTTCTCCAGTTCGGGTCCGGCGCCCTCGGGAACGGTGATTGCATTGATCTTCACAACAGCCATGCGTCCACCATAGGCGTTGCGAGTGCGGTCGTGACGGTGTTGTCCGGCTCGAGGCATCGGTCGGGCGGCTACAGTTTCGGCCATGTTCGACACCCACGCGATCGGCGAGATCGGGTTCCGTGACCACGGGGGTCCGGTGGTCGTCGACGACGCCCGCGGACCGCTCGACGACGGCACGACGGCTCGGCCGATCGTCCTGCTGCACGGGCTGATGGGGCGTGGGCGCACGTGGCGGCGACAGGTGCCGTGGCTGCGCCGGTACGGCCGGGTGTTCACCTACGACGCGGCCTTCCACACCGGCGCCGATGTCGAGGAGCCGGAGAGCGCAACAGAACTCGCGACCGAGCGGTTCGTCGCCGACCTCGCCGAGATCCTCACCTGGATCGACCGCGGACCGGCGGTACTCATCGGGCACTCGATGGGGGCACTGCACGCCTGGTGCACCGCCGCCGCCTATCCGGAGCTCGTGGCGGCGCTCGTACTCGAGGACATGGCACCCGACTTCCGCGGTCGGACCACCACCAACTGGACGCCCTGGTTCGAGTCCTGGCCCGAGCGTTTCGATTCCGTCGACGACGCGGTCGCGATGTTCGGTCCGGTGGCCGGCCGGTACTTTTACGAGGCATTCGACGACGGGCGGCTCCATGGCCGGATTCCGTCGTGGGGCGCGATCGCCGACGAATGGGGCGTTCGCGACTTCTGGTCGGAGTGGGAAGAGGTCGCGGTGCCGTCGCTGGTGATCGAAGCCGAGTACACGGTCACCCCGCCCGGGCAGATGCGCCGCATGTGTGAGGTCAACGAGCGCGCGCAGTATCTACGGGTCGAGGGGGCCGGGCACCTCGTCCACGACGACGCGCCGCACGTGTATCGCGGTGCGGTGGAGGCCTTTCTGTCCGGGCTCGACACCTGACCCGAATAGATCGGGGCGCACACGATGTCTCGTGCGCGCCCCGAATGGGTGGGCTGTGGATCAGGCGGGATCGGCGGGTGCGATCGGTGCGCCGTTGAGTCGACGCCAGCAGTGCACCAGGAACAACTGGGCGACCGGGGCGGCGACGATCAGGCCGACGTAGCAGACCAGGACACCGACCAGGTTGATGGCGTAGGTGACCAGCAGGGTGATGATCGAGTCACCGACCTTCGACTTCGTCAGCTCGAAGGAGTTCTTCATCGCGTTGATCGGCGAGAGGCTCTTGTCGATGGTGGCGACCACCGAGAACATCAGGAAGAACATCGCGATGATGCCGGGGATGATGCACAGGGCGTAGCCGATTCCGGTGATGATGCCGACCAGGATCGCGGTGCCGACGACCGGCCCGAAGCGGATCGGGGTCAGGAACGACTTCGCCGTCACCGGTTCGCCGTTGGCGACGCGGACCGCGCCCGAGATGATGCTCGCCTGGATGTAGAGCAGGCCCACGATGAAGACGAGGTACACCAGGCCGAAGAGGATCGAGCCTCCGAAGCCCAGCGACGTCTCGGTGTATTCGTTGCCGAAGCGGTCATAGGTTGTTTCGGTGGTGCCGAAGAGTGCGACTGCCGAAAAACCCACCGCGATGAGTGCGGCCCCCAGCAGGAACACCGCCAGACCCGGCAGGATCATGGCGCCGACGTTGTTCTTGAACTTGTTGAAGGCCCAGGAGAACGCCTCGCCCACATCGACCTTGGTGCCTGGGGCGCCGGGAGCGCCGGGGTACGCGCCCGCGCTCCCGTACTGCGGCGCACCCGGGGGCGGCGGAGGCGGCGCCTGGCCGTACTGCGGCTGTCCGTGATCAGGCTGCTGGCCGTACTGGGGTGGCTGCTGCCCGAACCCGGGCTGTTGACCGTACTGGGGTGGGGGAGGCGGCTGCTGCCCGTACTGGGGCGGCTGCTGCCCTGGTTGTCCACCCGGCTGATTCGGGTCCGACGGCGGGACAGGAGGATACGGCGGCTGACTCATGGATCGGGACATTAGCAACGATCCGGGTCCAGCGGGAGACTATGCCCGAACGATCAAATGACTGGTCATCGACCTTGGCACGAATTATGACCTGCGGTGTCGCCCGTCGGTCGGACGGCTTCAGCCCTCGCCAGCAAGGCAGTAGCGCCCGTCGGTGGTGATCTCCACGAGCCCGTCGACGAGCAGGGAGTCGAGGGCACGGTCGCGCTGGGCGGTGTCGCTCGTCCACACCACGTCGAGCTTCGCCCGGTCCACCGAACCGGTGGTGCCGCGCAGGACGTCGAGCAGCAGGCCGCGGACCTGCCGGTCGGTGCCGGCGAACTTCTGGGCCTTCCGCGGTGGGCCGGTGTGCGCGGGACGGCCGCGCCGGACCCAGGTGCAGTCGACGAGAGGGCAGTTGTCGCACTTGGGGTTTCGTGCCGTGCACACCAGTGCGCCCAGTTCCATCAGGGCCGCCGAGAACCGCGGCGCGCCGGACCGGGGGAGCAGCGCCTCGGCGTCGTCGAGGTCGCGGCGTGACGGGTTACCGGGCTGCTCGCGACCGTGCACCGCGCGCGCGATGACGCGGCGGACGTTGGTGTCGACGACGGGTACCGCCCGGCCGTAGGCGAAGCACGCGACCGCCCGCGCGGTGTAGTCGCCGATGCCGGGCAGCGTGAGCATCGTCTCGACGTCGTCGGGCACTCGGTCGCCGTGATCACGTGCGAGGACCTTGGAGCACTCGTGGAGGCGCAGGGCGCGCCGGGGGTACCCGAGCTTGCCCCAGGCACGTAGGACCTCACCGGCAGGCTCGACGGCCATCGCCGACGGCACCGGCCAGCGCTCGACCCACATCCGCCACGGCTCCAACACCCGGGAGACCGGGGTCTGTTGCAGCATGATCTCGCTGACGAGGATCTGCCATCCGGTACATGCCGGGTCCCGCCACGGCAGGTCGCGCTCATGGGTGCCGAACCAACCGATCAATCGCTCCGGTGGCACACTATTGGTCATGATCGGAAAGACACCCCGCGAAGCCTGGCGCGTCCTGCGCAACGGAAACGACCGATTTGTGGCCGGAGAATCTCAACATCCGAGCCAGGGTATCGAGGATCGGGCGCGGCTCGCCGACGGGCAGCACCCGCATGTGGTCCTCTTCGGCTGCGCCGATTCCCGTCTGGCCGCCGAGATCATCTTCGATCAGGGTCTCGGCGACATGTTCGTGGTCCGCACGGCCGGCCACGTCATCGACTCCGCGGTCATGGGTTCGCTCGAGTACGCGGTCGAGGTCCTCGACGTGCCGCTGATCGTGCTTCTCGGCCATGACAGCTGCGGCGCGGTGAAGGCGACCCTCGACGCCCTCGACGATCTGCAGATCCCCGGCGGCTACATCCGCGACGTCGTCGAACGAGTCACCCCGAGCATTCTCGCCGGACGCAGCGAGGGCCTCACCCGGGTCGACGAGTTCGAGGCCCGCCACGTCGTCGAGACCGGGCGCCTGCTCATGCAGCGCAGCCGGATCATCGCCGACCGCATCAGCACCGGGAGACTCGCGATCGTCGGCCTGACCTACAAGCTGAGCGAGGGCCGGGTGAGCCTGCAGGGCGTGTACGGCGACATCGGCGAGCAGCCGCAGGCCCACGTGGTGGCGGAGACCGCCTGAATCGCTCCGGACGACCCGGAACCTGAAGGCGAACTCTAGACTTTGCCTGTTGGGGACTGTTTTTCGGCCGCGACACGCCGCACGTGATCAACCGGAAGTCAAGATCCGGCCGTTAGCGTTGTGGTCGTGATCGAACCCCAGGGCCCGCTGCCCCCCGAGATCTACTGGCGACGACGCGTTGTCGCCGGGGGTGCTGCACTGGTCGTCGTGGGGTTGGTCGTGGCTCTCATCGTGTGGATGACGTCGGGTGGTGACGCGCCGCAGAACACCGCGGCCACCTCATCCGTTCCCAGCAGTGCGGCTCCGTCCTCGGAGTCGGCGCCGCCGTCGTCCGAACCGCCCGCCGCCGGAGACGCCGGCGCCGGTGGCGCTCCGGGCGGCAATGCTGCCGGTGCCGGAGCCCCGGGTGGTGCGTCCGCGTCGGCGTCCTCACCTCCGGAATCGGCGAGCCCCGCAGGAGTCCCCGGTGGCCCCGCCGGCCCCAACCTCTGCCCGGACCAGGCGATCTCGGTGGTCCTCTACACCGACAAGCCGACGTACACGATCGGCCAGCAGCCGGTCTTCACGATCGTCACCACGAACGCCGGTCTGTCCGACTGCACACGCGATGTGGGCAAGGCCGCTCAGAACGTGATCGTGCGGACGCTCGACGGGTCGCGCACCCTGTGGTCGGCGCGTGACTGTTCGCCGATCGAAACCGTGAACAACGTCGTCCTCAAGCCCGCACAGCAGGTCAAGGACACGATCACCTGGTCGGGTACCACCAGCAGCCCCGGCTGTGAGCGTCCGCGGACGCAGGTGCCCGCCGGTTCCTACTCGGCGATCGGCAAGATCGGGGAGCGCGAGTCGTTCCCGATCACCTTCAACGTGGTCGCCCCGGCGCAAGAACCCTGATCGTCAGAAAACCCTGATCGTCTGAAGCCCGATTCGTCGGGGCTCTAGTCGTATCGCTCGATGCTTGTCTCCGCGAGCCGGGAAAGGCCTTCGCGGATGTGCCGCGCCCAGATGCTGCCGATGCCCTCGACGGCCTGGAGGTCGGCCGAGGTGCTGGCGAGCAGAGCCTGCAGGGTGCCGAAGCTGCGGACGAGCCGGTCCACGTGCGCGAACTGCAGACGGGAGATGCGAGCGAGCAGCCGGTAGCCGCGCGGACTCATGGCGTTGTCCTGGGCATCGATCGTCGTCGGGTAGCCGAAGGCGCCCGCGAGCTGCGTGAGGTCGAGGAGATCGGCATCGCTGAGTCCCTCGATCACCTCGAGCGCCTGCCGCACGTCCTCGGCGGTGGCGGGTTCGGGACTGGCGTAGTAGTCGCGGACGAGGAGTTCGCGCATGGTGTCGTTGTCGCTGATGAGCTCCTCGAGCTGCAGGCTCACCTGCCGGCCGTTGGTGCCCAGTTCGAGGACGTACTCCTCGATCTCCACCGACACCCGGCGCACCATCTCCATGCGCTGTGCGGTCGACATGGCGTCGCGCAGCAGCACGTAGTCCTCGATCTCGGCGCGCGAGAGCGCGGCGATGACCTCGTCGAGGCGTGCCTTGTAGCGCTCCAGGGTCGCCAGGGCGACGTTCGCGCGCGACAGGATGGGGTCAGGGCTCTCCACGACACGACGAGCACCGTCGACGTAGACGCTGACGATCGACATCGAAGCGCTGACCGAGATGACCGGGTGGCCGGTCTGGATCGCGGTGCGCTCGGCGTTGCGATGCCGGGTGCCCGATTCCTCGGTGGGGATCGACGGGTCCGGCACGAGCTGGACGTTGGCGCGCACGATGCGCTTGCCGTCGGTCGACAAGACCACCGCGCCGTCCATCTTGGCGAGCTCGCGCAGCCGCGTGGGGGCGAATTCGACGTCGAGGTGGAAGCCACCGTCGCAGATCTTCTCCACGTCGGAGTCGTGACCGAGCACGATCAGGGCGCCGGTACCGCCGCGCAGGATCCGCTCCAGGCCGTCGCGCAGCGGGGTGCCCGGCGCGACGCGCGCCAACGTCTCACGCGTGAGCTCGGACTTCACCACTTCGGCAACCATGTCTCCCCTTCGGCACCGGGACACCCCGGGCGGACGACGCCCGTCGAAGCAGGTCGTCACAACGGTGACTAGGGTACCGGGATGTGAAGAGCAGCAGTTTTGTGGTGCCCGACGAACTCGACGTGCTCGAGCGTCACCCGAAGACGTCCGAACCGGGCGAACTCATGCGTCCGCACAACATGACGTGCTTCGGTTGTGGCCCAGAGTCCCCACACGGCCTACACCTCGAGATGTACGCGGGCGAGGGCTTCAGCGTCGACGCGAAGATGCCCGTCCAGCAGTGGATGGAGGGCGGGCCCGGCGTGATCCACGGCGGCATCCTCTCCAGTGCGTTCGACGACGTCATGGGTATGACGCCGCGGCTGATCGGTCCGGCGGCGGTGACCGCGCACCTCCAGGTCGACTTCCTGCAGCCCATCCCGGTGGGCAAGACCCTGCACCTGCATGCCGAGATCCTGGGCAAGCAGCGACGCAAGATCTACGTCGAAGGTGTTGCGCACCTCGGTGATCCGGAGCGGCCGGTGGCGCGGGCGAACGGCCTGTTCGTCCAGATCGACGTCCGGGCGCACTTCGCCGATCACGTCGAGAACAGCGCCAAGGCGGCGGAGTACCTGGCGGTAAGCCTCAGCTCTGAGGTCGGCTCAGAACGGCGCGTCCACCGGGTCGGAGTCGCGTAGGTGGACGGCGTCGCCGAGGTTGGCGACCCGGAGGATGCGGATGCCCTTCGGAAGTTCCTCGTCGGTGGCCGCGGGGATGATGGCCTCGCGGAAGCCGAGCCGCTTGGCCTCCGCCAGGCGTCGCGCCACCGCCGACACCCGACGGATCTCGCCGCCGAGTCCGACTTCGCCGATGACGACGGTCGACTGGGGGACGGGGCGTTGGGTCAGGGTCGAATAGACCGAGAGCGCGATGGCGAGGTCGGCGGCGGGTTCGGTCACGCGCATGCCGCCGACCGTCGACAGGTAGACCTCCGACTTGCCCAGTTCCTTGCGGCCGGCGCGCGCCTGCAGCACGGCGAGGACCATCGCCACCCGGTTGAAGTCGAGGCCCGACACCGCACGACGGGGGTTGGACATCTCGGTCCCGTTGGCGAGCGCCTGTACCTCGCCGACGAGCGCCCGCTTGCCGTCCATCGTCACCATCGTGACGCTGCCACTGACGTCCGAATCCCGTTGGTGCAGGAAGATTCCCGACGGATCGGGCACCTGGTGGATGCCGTCGTCGCGCTGTTCGAAACAGCCGACCTCGTCGGCGGCGCCGAAACGGTTCTTCACGCCGCGGACCATCCGCAGCGTCGAGTGCTTGTCGCCCTCGAAGGCGAGTACGACGTCGACGAGGTGCTCGAGTGAACGAGGACCCGCGACCGCGCCCTCCTTGGTCACGTGGCCGACCAGGATCACCGCGATGCCCCGGTTCTTGGCCAGCGAGACCAGTGCGGTGGTGACGGCGCGGATCTGCGTCACGCCACCGGTCACGCCGTCGGCGCCGGACGCGACGACGGTCTGCACCGAGTCGATGATCATCAGCGACGGCCGCACGGTGTCGACGTGGCCGAGGATGGTCGCGAGATCGGTTTCGGCGGCGAGGTAGACGTTGGCGTGCACCGCGCCGGTGCGCTCGGCGCGCATACGGACCTGACCGGCCGATTCCTCGCCGGTGATGTAGAGCGCGACGCGATCCTGGGCCGCCCAGTGTTTGACGGTCTCCAGCAGCAGCGTCGACTTGCCGACGCCGGGTTCTCCGGCGAGCAGGATGACCGACCCCGGGACGACGCCGCGCCCGAGGACGCGGTCGAGTTCCCCGATGCCGGTGGGCACCGCCGCGGTGGACTGGGCGTCGACCTCGGTGATGCGCAGGGCCGGGCTCGACGGCGCCACCGCGGCGGTCGTCCGGGAGGACGTGGGTGCGCCGGCGACCTCGTCGATCGATCCCCACTCGCTGCATTCGGGGCAGCGTCCGACCCACTTGGCGACCTGATGACCGCAGCCGGTGCAGCGATACGAGGATTTGGGTTTTGCCACCCGGTCAGCCTAAGCGGGCGGACCGACAGAACAGACGAGGCCCGGCGGATGCCGGGCCTCGTCGTGCGTCTTCAGGGGAGGGGTCAGTGCCCGCCGCCCTCTTCGTGTCCGGTCTCGGGTGTGCCGCCCTCGGAGTCCCCGGGGCCGACCGCTCCGTGATGCTAGTTGTAGAACGTCGGCTCCGCGTTGCGCGCGACGTCCTGGCGCTCGAGTTCCGCGCCGGCGTCTACCGGGGTCTGCACGGTGGTCTCACCGGCGGGGACCCACGAGCCGTTGCCCTCGCGCTTCTCGAAGACGAAGGTCAGGTCGGTGGTCAGGCCGGCGGCGACGGTGTCGCCCGCGTTGGTGAGCTCGGCGGTGACCTTCTTCTCGCTGTCCCGGACGGAGCCGACGGGCGTGCCGCTGCTGAGGGCCTGCCCCGGCGCGATGACGCGAGCCGCGGAGTCGCTGCCCTCGACGAACTCGACCGAACCCTTCTCGGGCTTGATCTCCTTAAGGCGGTAGTACGCGGTCTGGTCGGAGTTCGCGACGACGAACGCGAGCTCGAATGGTCCGCCGTTGCCGAAGACGGTCGGTGCGTCCTTCTCCGGGTAGAGGATCTGCACGTCCCGCAGCTGCAGCGTGTCGATGTTGACGTTCGCACCGTTCACTGCGGGCAGCTGGTTGGCGGTCTGCGAGATCTGTCCCGCACCGCAACCGGTGGTGCCCAGGGCAACGGCGATGCCGATCGTGGCTGCAGCGGTGGCCAGACGAGACGGCCGAACCGCCGACCGCCGTGCGGATAGTGGAAGCACTGACACCCGATCCTCCCAGGTCAAACGAAGTCGAATTGCAGCGCGCGAAACCCTGCACTACGCAGCGTAGTGGGCGTCGTCCGGAAAAGTCCGCCCGGGTGCCCGATTCGTGTCCGCGAGGGCATGTTCCGGGGCTCGGGAGGGGGGTCTCCACGGGGCTCGCCGAAGAGGTGTTGCGTGACGTCGAACACGCTGCTACGGCACCCCCTGCCACCTCGGAAGAGCCTGCACTGGAACCGGTTCACCGCGTTGACCTGCACCGTTGGGTGGGGCCCTCGGAACGCCCGTGCTAGACTGGGTTCACTCGAAAGGGGCAAGGAACATTGAATTTCAAAGTTGGCGACACCGTCGTTTACCCCCATCACGGTGCTGCTCGGGTCGAAGACATCGTTACCCGGACCATCAAGGGTGAGCAGATCGAATACCTTGTTCTCAAGGTTGCCGACGGTGACATGACCGTTCAGATTCCCTCGACGAAGTTGGAATACGTGGGCGTCCGCGACGTGGTCGGGCAAGAGGGTCTCGACCAGGTATTCCAGGTGCTGCGGGCCCCGCACACCGAAGAGCCGACCAACTGGGCGCGGCGATTCAAGGCGAACCAGGAGAAGCTCATCTCCGGCGACATCATCAAGGTCGCCGAGATCGTGCGCGACCTCTGGCGCCGCGAGCAGGACCGTGGACTCTCGGCCGGTGAGAAGCGCATGCTGACCCGTGCCCGCCGAGTCCTCGTGGACGAACTGTCGCTCGCGCAGAACACCGATGACGAGAAGGCCACCATCATCCTGGACGAGGTCCTCGCGGCGGCTTCCTGACATCGGTTCGTACCTGATCAGGTAGAACATTGACCACTACGCCGGAGGATTCCGGCGCGGAAGTCTGCGTCATCATCCCGGCTGCCGGGTCGGGAACCCGACTCGGCGAGCCGGTACCGAAGGCGTTCGTCGACCTCGATGGCGCAACGATCATCGAGCGCTGCGTCGACAACATCCCCGAATCGCTCGGGGCATCGATCGTCGTCGTGGTGCCGGCCGACCTCGTGGAGCATGCTCGAGAGCTGCTCCCCGGGGTCGCCGTCGTTCCCGGCGGTGCTCACCGGTCCGATTCGGTGCGCGCGGGAATAGCCGCGGCCGGCGATGCCCGGATCCTTCTCGTGCACGACGCGGCACGTCCCCTGACGCCCGCTCATGTCTTCACGAGAGTGGTCGACGCCGTCGCGGCCGGGCATCCGGCCGTGGTGCCCGGGGTGCCGGTTGTCGACACTCTCAAGCAGGTCGCACCGGATGCGAGCGGACACGAACTCGTGACCCGCACCGTCGACCGCGAAGAACTCCGCGCGGTGCAGACCCCACAGGGCTTCACCCGCGAGGCCCTGCTGCGAGCGCATGCCGACGATTCCGGTCTGGCGACCGACGACGCCGGCCTCGCCGAACGCTGCGGAATCCCCGTCCACATCGTCCCGGGAGACCCTCTCGCCATGAAGATCACCACCCCGTGGGACCTCCGCATCATCCGAGACGTCGTCCGTGAGACCGCGGCCGACGCCGAGGCCCGGTCATGAGGGTCGGGATCGGCACCGATGCGCACCGTATCGACGCATCCGCCGACTGCTGGATGGTCGGCCTGCACTTTCACGACGAGCCCGGCTGTGAGGGTCACTCCGACGGCGACGTCGGTGCGCACGCCCTGTGCGACGCGGTGCTCTCGGCCGCCGGACTCGGCGACGTCGGGTCGGTGTTCGGCACCGGTCGACCCGAGTGGGAGGGCGTCTCCGGCATCGCGATGCTCACCCATGTGGCCGAGCTGATCGCTGCCGAGGGACTCCGCGTCGTCAACGCCGCCGTGCAGGTCATCGGCAATCGTCCCAAGATCGGACCCCGTCGTGCCGAAGCTCAGGAAGTGCTGTCCGCGGCGGTCGGCGGACCGGTGTCGGTGTCGGCGACGACCACCGACGGTCTGGGCATGACCGGACGCGGCGAGGGGATCGCGGCGGTCGCCACCGCCCTGCTCGACGACGCGTGACCGCGGCTCGACGACGCCCGGGTCAGCGCGCCGCGGCGTCCAGCAGGATCTCGCAGGCGCGGTCGACGGCGTCGGCCGGTGGGGTGAGGTCCCTCCCCAGACGCGCGGCCGCAGCCGCCACCGCCGGATCGGTGAGCGGGTCGAGATCGGATGGCTCGAACCGGGCCAGCTTGTTGCCGGAACCGGCACCTTTCCGTCGAAGAGCTGCCGCCCACATCGGCTGATCCGCGCTGAGCCACGCGATCACCGACGGGATGCCCGCGCGTGCTGCCGCTGCCGTGGTGCCGGCGCCGCCGTGGTGCACCGCGCCTCGACATTCCGGGAGCAGGGTCTCGTGGTCGACCGGCTGTTGGAGGTGCAGGAGCCGATCATGCTGGGAGAGTTCGTGATCGGTGTGTCCGATGACCCGAAGCCCGCGATCGAGGAGCGAGCTCACGATCCCGCCGATCTGCTCGGCGGTGATCTTCATGCTGCCGAAACCGACGTAGACGGGTGCCTCACCGCCCGACGCCCACTCGACCGCGCGTGACGTCGCATCGTCGCCGTTGGCGAGTGCGGCGCGAGTTTCCTTGTCCGGCAGAAGGAATCCGACCAGCGGCCGCTGTGGTCCCCAGTCGTTCGCGAGTCCGGGGAACAGGGCGGCATCGTAGGCCTGGATCTCGGGTACCCCGCGCCGCCGAAGTCGGCTCCCCAGTGGGCCTTTGGCGGGCGGGAGGTCGAGTTCGGTGCGCAGCCTCCGGTCGGCGCCGCGCAGCGTCAGCCAGTAGGTCTGGTCGGCGAGACGCCACATCGCGCGCGAGACCGGACGCGGGTACTCGCGGTAGCGGACGGCGAGGCTGGCGTTCGGACGCAGCGGACAGTAGTGCAGCGGAACGAATCCGATGCCACGGCTCTGGGTGATCGCGTCGGCCCGGTCCTGCGCCAGCGGCCCGGTCACCAGGAGATCGGAGACGTCGGCGAGTTCGGCCATGACCTGTTCCGAGGTCGCGCGACCGTGGTCGGCGACCTCGCCCAGCGCCTTCAACCGGACCCGTGGGTTCTTGGACTTCAGGCGCTCCTTGACCAGTGGACCGGCCAGCAGCTCGGCCGTCGACGGCGCCAGCATCCGCGTCGGCAACCCGGACGCCGCGGTCAGTTCGACGAGATCCTCGGGCACGGCGAGGCGGACCTCGTGTCCGCGACGCGCGAGTTCGGTGCCGATCGCCACCGCGGGCTGGACATCTCCCCGGCTGCCGTGGACGGTGAACGCGATCCTCATGCGCCCCAGCGGCTTCCGTGCAGACCCCACGCGGCGAGCTCGGTGGTCACCAGCTCGCGCAGGGTGGCCACGTCCGGGATGCGCACCGGGTCGAGCGAACTCACGCTGAACATGACGTCGTCGGCGCCGAGCGCGAGCCAGCCGCTGATGCCGCCCTTGCGGTCACGCAGATTGCGGGGATCGTCGGTCGCGGTGACGGCGCGGATGGAGAGTGCGGCGCGTTCTCCGGTGCCCAGCGTCGCGAACTCGTCGGGAACCAGTCCGACGTTGGAGGCGAGGCACAGCGGTGTGGTGACGTTGGCGGCGAGGCGTCGGGTGAGGGCGGCGTTCAGCGCCTGCAGGACGACTGCTCGCTGGGCCACTTTGCCCGAGTTGGCGGTTAACCGGTTGTAGGCGTCCTTGCACGCCGTCCGGACCGCGGACAGGTCCTCGTAGCGGTCCGGGGAGACCTCGACGAAGGCGGTGGCGCCCGACGTCGCGTTCGCGCGGCGGTCGTCGTGCGTGCGTGACGAGACGGGCAGCGACACCGGGACGACGTCGCCGGGGGAGACCCGGCCGCACCGCTCCAGTACACCCACCATGAGCGCCGCGAAAAGGCTGTTGTCGGTGCCGCCCCGGGATTCGGCCGCGGCGGTGAAGTCGGCGGCCGGGATCAGGACGGTCACGTTCGGTGCGATCTCGGCGGTGGCGACGTCGGTGTCGGGTGCCGGCCGGCCGGTCACGCGCGCCGGCGAGGCGGGCGGTCCGGACCTACTCGCGCGCGCCATCCGGATCGCGGTCTTCCCCGCGGTCCAGAGCAGGTCGCCGGCGTCGACGACGTTCGACACCAGGCCCGGAGCGGTGCCGGGCGTGTAGTCCAGGCCGTGGACGGCCTCGAGGACCGCGACCGCGCCCGTCCCGCCGTCGGCGATGACATGGGAGATGACCAGGGACACGAGCACCGAGGCGTCGTCGGCGGTCCGTGCGACGACGAGCCGCCACGCGGGTCCGTTCTCGAAGTCGAGGTCGGTGTCGGCCTGTGCCCGGCCCCACTGCTCTTCCTCGCCGACCGCGACCGGCTCGGCCTGCACGGAGAAGTGGCCGGCGTCGGGGGTGTACCGCCAGTAGGCGCGCCCCGGACCCCGGTGGGTGGCGACGAGCCGGCTCAAGCGACCGCGACGTAGCTTGTCTGCCAACGAGGCGATGGCGTCGACGTCGACCGTGCCGGGGAACCGCCACAGCGTCTGGTTCACGACGGGGAGGCCGAGGATCACATCCATGCGCACGAAGAGGTCGTCGTCCGCGGTGAGCCGATCGACGGTCGAGTCGGTGGACACGCCGGGCACGTGTCCGACCAGGGAAGCGAAGTTCATGACTGCACCTGCCGTTCGTCGAGAGTGATTCTTTCCACAATCCACCGGGCGGAAGGGCTCAGACCGTGCCCTGGCGCCATGTGTGTTGTGTCACACCGGGTTTCCATTGTGAGCACCGCCCGAGGTGTCTTCCGCGGTGCCGTACCGCCGGTCCGATCCGGTCGGACCGCCGGAGCGGTGCGGGCCGGACGCCGGCGACGGCCGGACGGATGAACACGCGCAGCTGCGGATTCGGTGATCGTGGTCGACCGCGCCTCGCGAGCCGCGTCAGGTGGCGTCGAGACCGTGCAAACCATACCCGAGGAGCCGGTGGTGGCCCGATCTTCGGGCGACGGGCCCGAACGGTGGCCCGGGAGTGCCCCGAAACCGCCAATATCATGGATCTTTAAGGGTCGCCTTGTTGACGCGCAATTCGTACGGCGAACTATCCAATCGGATGAATTCGGGTTACTGTCGTGACCAATGTGGACCGGCCCCCCCGGAAATCGGGAAGCCGGCGAATCTGGTCAATTGACTGCCAAGTCTTGGAATTCGGAGGACGCGACGATATGACGGGTGCTGCCCGCCGGAACACGTATCGCCGTGTGAAGATGCGCGCCACAGGCGTTCTCGCGACCACCGTGGCTGCGGCGATCGTCTTCTCGGGTCTGGCCACAGCAGTGTCGGCGGGCCCCGCGTCCGCGGCACCGGGCGTCTCCGCGATCGAGCGAGTGGTCGCCGAGGGCCCGCACCTCCACGCCGTGTACGTGCATTCCGCGTCCATGGACAAGACCATCAAGGTGCAGGTCCTGACCCCGCGTGCGGACACCGGCCCGCGGCCGTCGCTGTACCTGCTGGGCGGCCTGAACGAACAGGATCCGAACAACAGTGTGTGGACGCTGAAGACGGATCTCGCCGGTTTCTATGCCGACAAGAACGTCAACGTGGTCATGCCCATCGCGGGTGACGGCAGTTTCTATACGGACTGGCAGCGCGACGATCCGAAGCTCGGCCGCTACAAGTGGGAGACGTTCCTGACCCGCGAACTGCCCCCGCTGATCGATACGCAGTTCTCCGGCAACGGCGTGCGGGGTGTCGCCGGACTCTCGATGGGTGCGGGTGCCGCGCTCGTCCTGGCGGCCCGCAATCCCCGTTTCTATGATGCGGTGGCCGCCTACAGCGGATGCTTCACCACGACGGGACCGGCCGGCCAGGCCTACCCTCGAGGCATCGTCGCGGCGTTCGGCGGTGACGCCAACAACATGTGGGGCGGCCCGAACGACCCGGATTGGGCTGCACACGATGTGCTCGCCCAGGCGGGAAACCTCCGGGGCTCCGCCGTCTACGTCTCCACCGGGACGGGCCGCTCCGGAAAGTACGATGCCCCCGGTTATCCCGGCAACGAGAACCCCACAGACCGACAGGTCGTCGGTGGCGTGATCGAGGTCGGCTCGATGTGGTGCACACAGCAGCTGCAGTCCAGGCTCGCCGCTGCCGGTGTTCCGGCCACCATCCGTTACGTCGACCCCGGCACACATTCGTGGCCGTACTGGGTCGACCAGCAGCGGGAGTCGTGGCCCACGCTACGACGTGGGTTGGGGCTGTGAGCATGGCGAGACGACCGAGAGCACAGCAGCTCTCGGCATCGAGGACGCATGCCCGCGTCGACTTCGATCGACAACACCGCTAGCGCAACGCGGCGCACCAGCCTCAGGGGAGGGGCTGGAGAAGACCAACAGTCGGGGGCTGACACGTGTCAACACGAGAGGTTTCGATGGAATACACCGAACTCGATGACTATTCGATGCCCGGCGGAACGGTGACCGCGTGGGAGCCGACGGTCGAGGCATCGGAATGGCAGACCGACTCGCGGCAACTGTCGTACATGCATCTCGAGCACGCCCGACGCGCGGTT
The DNA here is from genome assembly GCF_001942325.1 of Gordonia sp. CNJ-863. NCBI lineage: Bacteria > Bacillati > Actinomycetota > Actinomycetes > Mycobacteriales > Gordoniaceae > Gordonia > Gordonia sp. CNJ-863. Next base: position 19,113 of record NZ_MKKG01000002.1, on the reverse strand, counting down.
CGGGAGGGCGACGACTGGTACAGCCAGTGGATCGGGACGGCATTCCGGATCCAGCGTCCGCTCGACCGGGAAGCGTTCTCGCGCACACTCGTCGCGTGGTACCGCCGGCACGAGGCGTTCCGGACCTCGGTCCGTGTCCACGACGCCGGACACCCGCAGGGCGACCTGACCCGCATCACCGTCGCCGCCGACGCGATCTCGGTGCGCGAGCGGGCCTTCGGGTCCGATCTGGAACCCGCCGAGGTCTCCGAACTCGTCACCGAGTACTTCAACACCACCGTCACCCCGCTGGCGTGGCCGCACTGCATCGCGGTCACAGTCGAGACGCCTGGCGACGACGAGGGCTTCCTCGTGGTGTTCGCCGCCGACCACACCGTGATGGACGCCTACACCCAGGTGTTCGCGATCCGCGAGCTGACCGCGCTGTACCTCGCCGAGCTCACCGGTGATCCGCACGGCCTCGCCGCCTTCGGCAGCTACCTGGACTTCAGCGACGCCGAGCGCCGCCTCGGTGAGCAGATCGACGCGAACAACGCCGCGGTGAGCCAGTGGCGCAGCTTCTTCGACGACACCACCACGGCCGTTCAGCCGGAGCCGATCCCGCGCTTCCCGCAGTTCGCCGCCCCGGACGACGCGCCGCGCACGATCACCGCGCAGCGGGTCCCGGACGAGGGCTTCCAGACGACGCTGTCGCACTGGTTGCTCGATCCCGCCGAGACCAAGCGCTTCGACGCGATCTGCAAGGCGGCCGGGTCGTCCATGACCGCGGGCATCTACACCGCGCTGTCGATGACGTCCGCGGCCCTGACCGGTTCCGCGGATCTGCGTTTCATCAGTCCGGTCCACACCCGCAACTCGGTCGAGTGGGGCGAGGCCGTGGGCTGGTTCGTCGGCATCATCCCGGTGGCCGTCCGCCCGGGTCGGCCGCTGAAGTTCACCGACGCGCTGACCGCCGTCGCGGCCACCGCGGCCCAGTACAAGGATGTGGGCGGCGCCCCGTTCGCGCCGGTCGCCGAGCTCATCGGCGGGGATGTCACGCCGCCGGGATTCGTGGTGTCCTACATCGACCTCCGCCACGCAGAGGGGTCGACCGAGTGGGAGCCGCGCGCGGCACGCGTGCTGCGCAGCGCGACCCGCGACGCCGACGAGGTCTACTTCTGGATCAACCGCATCCCCACCGGTGTCAACGTGTCCTCGCGCTTCCCGGCCGAGAGCGCGCCCGCGGTCGAGACCTTCCTGTCCGTCTTCCATGCGATCCTCGAGCGGATCGTCACCGAAGGCGATTGCGAGTACACCTACCGCACTGCGGAATTGGTAGCCGGAGGGTCGCCGGTCGTAGCGGAACGCTGATGTCCGGCACCCTGCAGTCCTCTCGCGTGTCCCCCGGGTTCGGTGTCCCCGGGTCGCTGACCGTTCGCCTCCGCCCCCACCTGCGTGGTGGGCGGATCGTCGAATGGGAACTCGGCGACCCGGCAGGCGTCGCCCGGGCGGCACGACGGTGGGGTGACGGGGTGTCGTTCCTGCAGTCAGACCATCTCGCGGCCATGGCGGACAGGCGATCCGACAGTCAGCCGCATCACGGCTTCCTGCTCGCCGCCGCACGTTTCGACGTTCCCCTCGATGCGGAGGCGATGAGCGGCGCCCTCACCGCGTTCGTCCGGCGACACGAGGAGCAGCGTGCCCACTACCGCACTGGTGACTCTGGTCCCGAACGATGGGTGGCGCCGCCGGAGGCCTTCGAGTTCCGGGTCGCCGAGCGCGCCGGGGAGGCGCAGGTCGTCGGCGATGCCGATCTGGGCCTCTGGGCCGGTCGTCGTGCATCGGAAACGGCTCGTGCAGAGCTGATCCCGGGCACCTGGTGCGCCGCCGCGGTCGATCCGAACCCCTCGGCCGATGGTGCCTTCACGTTCTTCTTCGCCACCGACCACGCCCACGGTGACGGCTACTCCTCGGCCCTGGCGTTGTCCGAGATCGTCGCGCTGTACCGGGAGCGAAGTTCCGGTGTGCCCGCGGAACTCGGCCCCGCCGGTGCCTTCGGTGATTCGATCGCGGCCGAGCGGGCCGCGGCGACGGCCCTCACCTCGGACGACGAGCGGGTGGCTCTCTGGCGGGATGCGTTGTCCGCGAACGACGGCCGACCCCCGCGGTGTCCACTCGACCTGGGACTGACCGGTGGCGCGCCGCAACCCGCGGTCGCGATCGAGCACTGGCTGCTGACGCCCGAGCAGCTGGTGCATTGCGACACCCGGCTGGCCGCGTCCGCCGGCGGTTTCGCCGGCCTCCTCTACGCCGCTCTCGCCACGCATCATCGTGAATCCACCGGCGAGGCACGGTTCTTCGTGTCCACCGTGCTCGCGAGCCGGGGCGCCGGGCACGCGCGGACACAGGGCTGGCTGTGCAACTTCGCGCCGGTCATCGTGGACTCGCCGCAGGGGCCGGACACGTCGTTCGACGGGCTCGTCCGCATCGCGACCGAGAGTGTGCGCGCTGCGCGCCGGGCCGCTTCGGTACCGGCTCACGGCGTCCTCGGACTCTTGGCGGGCGAAGGGGTCTTCAAGGGACTCGACGGCAGTCCGTACATGGTGTCCTACACAGATGTGCGCCGGCTCGGCCTCGGCGACGACCCGGTTCTGTCGACGATGCATACCTCCAGCGGGGTCGGTCCGACCCGCAACGCCAACTTGTGGTTCACGCGCACCGACGCCGGACTCGTCGTGCGCTCACACGTCCCCGACAACGCGGTGGCGCGCACCTCGATCCTCGGCCTGATCGAACGTATCGAGTCCATCGTGACCGCTTACGCCGCAGGCGTTCCCGCGCCCGAACCGACCCCCGACGCCCCATCCGCCGTCCCCCGCCGATCGACAAGGAGTGTGCGATGAAGCTCTCGAGTTCCGAATCGTGGGAGGTCGAGCCGGGTGAACTGGTGTGCTGGCGCGCCGTGCCGGGTGGTGCCGCCGCGCGGTCGAGCGCGCCGGTGTCGGAGAACGAGCGATTCCACCTGGCGTCGCTCGCCTCGGGACAGCCGGGCTGGATGGCGCTGACCCTCGACTTCCCCGAACAGCTCGACGCCGACGTGCTCGGCGAGGTGGTCGCCACGGTCATCGCCCGCCATGACGCGCTGCGCAGTCACTACGTACAGGCCGAGGACGGGGTCACCCGATTGGTGCACCCCGGCGTCGACGTCAAGGAGGAGCACCGCGAGACCGCTGAGGGGCTCTCCTCGCAGGAGTTCGCCGCGAAGCTCATCGAGTCCATCGGCGCGACGTGCAACCCCTTCGAGCCGATGCCGCATTTCCTGGCGGCGGTCACGCGCGCCGGCGGGACGACACTCATCTGCGCCTTCGACCATTGCTACGTCGACGCCCGCTCGCTGGCCGTCGTGTCGACCGAGATCTGCGAACTGCTCGTCGGTCGGGAACTGGCGCCCGCGGAGTCGGGACTCGCGGCCCTGAGCGTCGTCGCCGAGGGGGAGGCGTCGGTGACCGCCGACGATCCCCGCCTGGGCGCCTGGGGGCAGTTCCTCGCCGCGACCGGCTGGACGGTGCCCGAGTTCCCGCTCGACCTCGGTGTCGCCGTGGGCGTCAGCCTGCCCGTGCACACGATGGTCCGGACGTTGCTGTCCGGCGACGACGCCGCGACCTTCAGTTCGACGGTCCACCGTCGCGGTGCCCGCACCTATCCGGCCGTCCTCACCTGTGCGGCGATGGCCGTCAACGCCGCCGGCGGACCCGACGAGATCGCGACCGTGGTGCCCACCGGCGCCGGGGCGGGACCGGGTTGCGTGAGCTGGTCGGTGGGCAACGCCCCGCTGCGGATCAGCGCGACGGGCGACCTGTACGCCGCCATGCACCGCAACACCCGGCGTCTCGCGGCCGCACTGCCGCTGGCCGAGATCGGGCTGACGCCGGTGTACGCAGCCTTCGGTGATCGACTGCGCCCCGGTCGTAGCGACGTCTTCATGATGTCCTATGTCGACTACACGCGGCTGCCCATGCCGCGCGGGGACGTCGACGTGCGGCAGATCTCGAGCCAGAAGCCGACCGACACGGCGCAGTGGTGGTTCTGGCGTGATCGTGACGGCATCCATGTGCGTGTGCGGTATCCGCACACCGAACGGGCCGTGGCGGTCCTCGGGGACACGCTCGACACGATGCAGGCGCTCCTCGACTCGGTCCTCGCTGCCGACGCGAGTTGATGGCATTCCGGCTGCGGAACGGGGCTCGTCCGCGCGCTCGCGTGGTCGGTGGCCCGATCGTGGTCCGGTAGGATGGCCGGTCGTGACCCTGCGCCTGTATGACACCAGCTCCCGAGAGGTGCGCGACTTCGTGCCGCTGCGCCCAGGCCAGGCATCGGTGTACCTCTGTGGCGCGACTGTGCAGGGTGTTCCCCATATCGGCCACGTCCGCAGCGGCATCGCCTTTGACATCCTCCGGCGCTGGTTGAGCCATCAGGGCCTCGACGTGCTGTTCGTCCGCAACGTCACCGACATCGACGACAAGATCCTCCGCAAGGCCGCCGACGCCGGGCGCCCGTGGTGGGAGTGGGCGGCCACCCACGAGCGCGCCTTCGACGACGCCTACCGCGCCCTCGGCGTTCTGCCGCCGTCCGCGGAACCGCGCGCGACCGGCTTCGTGACCCAGATGGTCGAGTACATGGAGCGGCTGATCGAACGCGGGCACGCCTACGTCGCCGACGGCAACGTGTACTTCGACGTCCGCAGCCTGCCCGACTACGGTGCGCTGTCCGGGCACAAGCTCGACGACGTGCACCAGGGTGAGAGCGCGGGCACCGGCAAGCGCGACCACCGCGACTTCACCCTGTGGAAGGCGGCCAAACCCGACGAGCCGTCATGGCCGACACCGTGGGGGCCGGGACGCCCGGGCTGGCACCTCGAATGCTCGGCGATGGCCACCAGCCTGCTGGGTGCCGAGTTCGACATCCACTGCGGCGGAATGGATCTGGTGTTCCCGCATCACGAGAATGAGATCGCCCAGGCGCACGGCGCCGGGGACCCGTTCGCGCGCTACTGGCTACACAACGGCTGGGTCACCATGGGTGGCGAGAAGATGAGCAAGTCGCTGGGCAACGTGGTGTCGATCCCCGCGATGCTGAAGCGCGTCCGTGCCGTCGAACTGCGGTACTACCTCGGCAGCGCGCACTACCGGTCGATGCTGGAGTACTCGCCCGGTGCGCTCACCGAGGCGGCCGCCGGCTACCGGCGGGTGGAGTCGTTCGTCGAGCGTGTCGCCGCCCGCGTCGGTGACGTGGTGATCGGCGACATCGACCCCGAGTTCGGTGCCGCACTCGACGACGATCTCGGCGTCCCCGCGGCTCTCGCGGTGGTGCACAACGTCGTCCGGCAGGGCAACACCGCACTCGAATCGGGTGACGGGGCGGCCGCTCTCGCAGCCGCGTCGTCGGTGCGGGCCATGATGGGGATTCTCGGCGTCGACCCGCTCGACGACCAATGGGCCGGTACGGCCGACGACTCGGCCGCCACCTCCGCGCTGGACGTGCTGGTGCGCGCCGAACTGCAACGACGCGCGGACGCGCGTTCCGCCAAGGACTGGGCGACCGCGGACGCGGTCCGAGACCGCCTGGCCGAGGCCGGCATCGAGGTGACCGACACCCCTGATGGTGCACAGTGGGCATTGAAGGGTGAGGCGTGATGGCAGGAAATTCGAAGCGTAAGGGTGCGATCCGGAAGTCGGGCACCAAGAAGGGACAGGTCGTCGGGTCCGGCGGCCAGCGTCGTCGTGGACTCGAGGCCCGCGGCGCCACCCCGAAGGCGGTCGACCGCCCGTACCATCCCGCGCACAAGAAGGCCAAGGCCGCGGCGAAGTCGGGTGCAGGACGCAGCGGTGGCGGCGCGGCGCGAGCCAAGGACGAGGGTCCCGAGTACGTCCTCGGTCGCAACCCGGTGGTCGAGTGCCTGCGCGCCGGCGTTCCCGCGACGGCGCTCTACATCGCCACCAACTCCGAGCCGGACGAGCGCGTCGCCGAGGCGGTCAAGATCGCCGGCGATCAGGCGATCTCCATCCTCGAGGTCGGCAAACCGGAGCTGGATCGGTTGTCCACCAACGGAATGCACCAGGGCATCGCCCTCCAGGTGCCGGAGTACCGGTACACCCATCCGGACGATCTGATGGCCGATGCAAAGGCCAGCGGCACCCCGCCTCTGCTGGTGGCCCTCGACAACATCACCGACCCGCGCAACCTGGGCGCGGTGATCCGCTCGGTGGCCGCGTTCGGCGGGCACGGTGTGGTGATCCCGGCCCGACGCAGCGCGAGTGTGACCGCGGTGGCCTGGCGGACCAGTGCCGGCGCCGCCGCGCGTCTCCCGGTCGCGCGCGCCACCAACCTGACCCGCACCCTCAAGGACTGGGCGGACTCCGGTGCCCAGCTCGTGGGTCTGGATGCCGACGGCGACGTCACCCTCGACGAGTACGACGGCACCGGCCCTACCGTGATCGTCGTCGGGTCGGAGGGCAAGGGACTGTCGCGGCTCGTGCGCGAGAGCTGCGACTCGATCCTCTCCATCCCGATGGCGGGTGACGTCGAGTCGCTCAACGCGTCGGTAGCCGCGGGCGTCGTGCTCGCCGAATTCGCTCGTCAGCGGCGTCGTCGGTAACGACCGGCAACCCTCAGGCCCGGTGGAGCGCGACCTCGACGCCGGCCCGGCCGAGGGCCTCGCGGACCGCGCGGGCGTGGTCGACCGCGCCCGGGGTGTCGCCGTGCAGGCAGATCGAATCCGCGGCGACGGTGATGACCGAGCCGTCGACGGCCGTGAGTCGTCCGCTCGTGGTCATCTCGACGACGCGGCGCGCGATCTCGGTGCTGTCGGAGAGAACCGCCCCCGGCTCGGTGCGGGGGACGAGTGTGCCGGCCGGGGTGTAGGCGCGGTCGGCGAAGGCCTCGGTGATGACCGCGAGTCCGGCACGTTCGGCGCGGGCGAGGACCTCCGAGTCCGGTAGGCCCATCACCGCGAGGTCGGGGTTCACGTCGCGCACCGCGGTCACGATCGCATCGGCCTGCTGCTGGTGGTGGACGACCGTGTTGTACAGCGCGCCATGGGGTTTCACATATGTGACCGCCCCGCCGACGGAGTGGGCGAGAGCGTCGAGCGCGCCGATCTGGTAGACGAGGTCGGCGATCAGGTCCGGCGTCGACATCTCCATGAAGCGGCGGCCGAATCCCGCGCGGTCGGGGTAGGAGACCTGGGCGCCGATGCGTACACCGGCGGCGACGGCCGCCCGGCACGTCGCCAGCAGGTCCGCGGGCGTCCCCGCGTGGAAGCCGCATGCGACGTTGGCGCTGGTGACGATGGTCAGCATCGCTTCGTCGTCGCCGACACCCTCGCCGAGATCGGCGTTGAGATCGATGCGAGGAGCGGGCGCCGGGTCGGTCGTGGCCCTGTCGGGGGTCATGGCCACATCCTAGTTCTGCCAACGGTTGAACAGACGAAACGTGCGATTCGTCTACAGTGGGGGAATGGCACTGCTCGACACCAAGGTCACCACGGTCAACGGCGTCATCGGTGGCGCCCGGGGGAAGCGGCTCCGCCGCGGCACGATCAGCTGGCGGGGCATCCCGTTCGCCGCACCCCCGGTGGCTCACCGCCGCTTCCGCGCTCCCGAACCGGTGCACGACTGGCCCGGCGTCCGGGACTGCACCAAGATCGCCAAGGCGGCCATCCAGGAGAAGCGGTTCACCGCGGTTGCGCCGGGCAGGTTCGCCCCGATGGCCGAGGACTGCCTGACCCTCAACGTGTTCTCGCCCGAGGTGGAATCGAGCAGGCCGCGCCCGGTGATGGTCTTCATCCACGGCGGAGCCTTCATCCTCGGCACCGCCGCGACGCCGCTCTACGACGGCGCCTTCCTGGCACGCGCCCAGGACGTCGTCGTGGTGACGATCCAATATCGCTTCGGGCCTTTCGGTTTTCTCGACCTCTCGCAGTTCGCCACGGACGACCGGCCGTTCGACACCAACGCGGGTCTGCGCGACCAGATCGCCGCGCTGCGCTGGGTGCAGGAGAACATCGCCGCGTTCGGCGGCGACCCCGACAACGTGACCGTCTTCGGCGAGAGCGCCGGCGGCTCCTCGGTCCTCGCTCTGCTGTCCGCGCCGGAGGCCACCGGCCTGTTCCACCACGCCATCGCGCAGAGTCCGGCTCCCGAACTCGTGGTCGAGCAGGATGCGGCGACCGTCTACGCCGACGAGTTCGTCCGGATCCTCCGCGACCCGCAGCGCCGGAACACCTCGATGGAACGCACCGAGGATCCCGTCGACCCGGCCGAGGCGCAGCGCCTCCTCACCACACCCAACCCGGCCCTGTTGCTCGAGGCCGGCAACCGGTTGATGCGGTTCGCGACCAAGTCGTCCGGCGGGGCCATCCCGTTCGCGCCGGTCGTCGACGGTGACGTGCTGCCGCGCTCGCCGCTGGCCGCGGCAGCCGAGGGACTGACGGTGCCGGTGCCGCTGGTGATCGGGAGCAACAAGGACGAGGGAAAGCTCTTCGCGAAGCTCTGGAACGTACTACCCGACTCCGAACGCATGCTGATGCGGGTGGAGGACGAGGAGGTCCGCCGCGAGATCGCCTCGCAGTACGGCAACGGCGACCGCGACCGCATCCGGCTGGCCGGCGACTCGATCTTCTGGGCGCCGATGACCGCCTTCGCCGACGGACACAGCAAGGTCGCGCCGACCTACGTCTACCGCTACGACTACCGGACGAAGGTGCTGGACGCGACGGGCTTCGGTGCGACGCACGCGACGGAACTGTTCACCGTGTTCGGTGCCTACCGGGCACCGATGGGGGCCGGACTCGCCATCGCCGACTGGCCGGGCACGCGCCGCGTCACCGAGAACGTGCAGGGGCGCTGGGGTGCTTTCGCCCGCACCGGCGACCCCGGTCTGGGCTGGCCGGTCTACACCACCGGCGAGCGGAAGGTCCTGGTCATCAACGACCCGGACCGTGTCGTCGCCGACCCCGACACCCTGCGTCGCCGGGCCTGGTACCGGGTGCACGCACCGTCGCAGGCCTGACCGCACACCCGTCGGGTCACTCCGGTAGCCACTGGGTCGGCGGGTCGGCGGCGAGGAACGACAGTACGAGCGGGTTGAACAGTTCTGGTGCCTCCACCGGAACGATGTGCGTACCGGGCAGCACCGCGAACCGGGCGTTGGGCAGCGTCCGGACGATCTCCAGGGCGTGTTCCATCCGGACCAGCCCGCGGTCGGCGACCACCACGAGGACCGGCGCCCGGACGCCGGCGAAATCGGCGACCGCGTAGTCGGGTTCGGCGGCGAGCATTCGAAGCGTCTTGTCGTAGACGACCGAGAAGTGTTCGGGCCCATCGGGCGATGTCGCATCGTGGTGGGTGCGCAGGTATTCGACGGTGACGGGATTGCGGCTGAGCACCATGTCGGAGAACCGATCGGGTCGGCGCCCACGGGGGTTCAGGTAGCCACCCACGTACACGATCCGGTTGACGAGATCGGGCCGGTCCCGGGCGACGACGAGGGCGATCGCCGCACCGTCGGCCCACCCGACGATGTTCGCCGGCCGTCCGACGACCGTCTGGAGATAGGCGATCGTGCGCTCGGCGATCGATGCACAGGTGAAATCGCTGGTGGTGTCGGGACTGTGGCCGTGACCGGGCCGCTCGGGCATGAACAGCAACAGTCCGGCGTCGAGGAAGTCGGGGACCTGCGCGCCCCAGGACGCGGCGGACGCGAAGATGCCGTGCAACAGGACGGTCGGGGTGCCCTGCGGGTCACCGGCGGAGAAATGCCAGAGCGTGGTCCCGGCGACGTCCACGTACGTTCCGCCGTCGACCTCGTCGCCGACGTGAACTGTGCGCATGGGCGTTCCTCGGGTTGGCGTGGACTCCTCCGCTCCGCCATGGTTGCAGACTTCGCCGTGGCGCGGGGAGACCTTCGGCAATCGAGACCATTGCTTCGCCGGACAAAGATGTACCCGGCAGGGGCATGGGATAGGTTGAACGCCGAGGCGATGGGGTGTTGTCCGGGGGTCATTCGGAGGGTGAAGTATGTGCACGTCCTGGGCGCTCCAGGCATTTTCGCCTGTCCGGAGCCGTCGCAGCGTGAGCCTGCTGCTGGCGGGTCTGCTGTTGGCCGGGATCGTCTCGACCGGGGCGCTCACCGCCCCCGCAACCGCGGCGCCGGGTGATCCGCCACCACCGTTGAGCATGCGCGAACTCGGGTCGTCGCCGACCGTCTCGTTCCCCGGACAGCAGGGCGAGGTCAGCCTGTCGCTCGCGGTGCCGCCGGGGCTGATCCCCACCGAGATCCGCGGGACCGCGCAGTTCCCGACCTTCGTCACCGGTGGCACCGTCGACGTGCTGCAGGAGGGGCGGCTGATCTCGCGCACCCCGATCGATGCCGCGGTGAACTCGCCGATCGCGTTGTCGCTGCGTGGGATTCGCGTCGAGCGCAACGCCGTCGACCTCGTCCTGCGGACCTACCTGCGTACCGCGGGCTCGCGTACCCGTCCGCCGCCGGGGCCGTCGTCGTGCTGATGGCCGCCGCGATCCCGGTGACCGCGATGGGGATGACTTCACCCAAGTACGCACCGCAGGAGTTCGCGGTGGGTTCGGTGGTCGATCCTCGACCGCAGTCGGTCGAGAAGAAGTACCTCGACGAACAGCGCGTCGTGCGGTCGTTCTCCACCGAACGGGCGTTGGCGAAGTACCTGGACTCGCTCGAACTGCCCGACGGGGCCGTCCTGTGCGACACCGTGTACGGCTTCGCGGTGGTCGCCCAGTCCGAGCGGCCGCGACAGTTCGTCATCCCGTCGGACCGCGACTTCGCGCAGTTGCTGAACGACCCGGTCGGCGGCGGGGTGCAGTACTTCCTCACCGTTCCGGCCGAGGGGCGCGGGGTGTCGGACGCCATCAACCAGCGCTACCCGACGATGTACGAGAACGGTGCCCAGATCGGGGTCCGCGTTCTCGAGGCCCCCAACGACGGTGCCGATCTGCCCGATTGGCGCGTCTACCGGATCACGGGCTGAGGTCCCCTCAGCCGGTCGGCTGAGGGACGTTGGCGCGCAACACATCCCATGCGGGGTCGCGCGGCCCGATGTCGTAGGTGCACTCGGAGGTGCGGGGGTCGGGGACGAAGGACCAGAGCAGGACGCCCGCGACACCGGCGTCCCGCCGGCGGGACATGGCGGCGTCGACGCGCCGGGCGCGGGTCCCCAGGGACAGGCACGAACCTGCTTCGATGCCGATCTCGTTGACCACCAACGGTTTACCGAGTCGTCGGGCCTGATCGATCCGGGTCGACAGGTCGCTGCCCTGCGGTCCGGGGTCGGGGTCGTCGGTGGAGCTGTAGTCGTGGAAGTCGAGGACGTCGATCCCGTCGGAGCGAGCGACCTCGAGGTAACCGTCGCCGGCGATCCCGCACTGGTCGCCACCCACGAGTCCGGAGAAGATCGGGCGCGAGTCGTCGAACGATCGCAGATGCGCGCCGGCCCGGTCGAAGAACGAGCGCAACACGGCCGTGGCATCGCCGGGACACACGCGTCGCCGCCAGTCGCAGGATCTGCCGCAGACTCCGGGTTCGGGCTCGCCGACGAGCTCCCATCCGACGATCGACGATTCGTCACGCCAGCGGGACACTGCGGTCTCGACCCATTGGGCATACGTCAGATGACCTCGGGAGGTCGTCGCGGAGGCACCCTTCGACAGCCACCCGTCCACATAGAAGGCCCGCTCCTTGAACCTGCCGTCCTCGCAGTCCCCCGAGCCGCCGGCAAGGACCGGCAGCACCAGCTGTGCGTGGTGCTTCGCGGCTTCGAAGACCCGGTCCAGTGGTTCGAAGTTCAGCAGTCCCGTGTGTTTGTCGGAGGCGAAGGACGAGTAGAGGTCGAACCGCGTCAGGGCCCCGGGTGGCAACGCCGCGAAGTATGCATCGAGATCGACCTCGGCGCCGCAGCCGACGTTCACCGACCAGTCGGTGCCCAGCTGGTAGGCGTTGAAACCCACCGGCCACCACGGTTTCCCGTCGAGGGTGAGGCCGTCCGAGGTCGCGCGCACGCGGGGACGAGTCGAGTCACCGGCGTGCGGTGCGGAATCGCGGTCGCCCCCGCTGAGACCGATGAGCAGGACGAACACGGTGACGATGAGCACGGTCGTCCCCGTGCGCACCGCCCGACCGAATGTTCGCCGGTGAATCACAGATGCAGGCTACTCGTGCCCTACGGTGGCCGTATGAGCGCGGGAGGCTTCAGGAAGACAACGGCGCGAATCTGTGCTCTGGCCGGAGTGGGAGGTGTCTCGACCACGTTGTTCCTGGCGGGTTGCAGTGCGGAATCCGGCGAGGCCGGCGAGTCGGTCGGCGCGACGTCGACGACCACTCAGGTGAGTACGGATTCTGCCCCCACGTCCACCATCACGACAGGTCCGGGACCCGCGAGTAGGTCGACCACTCCGACGGTGGTCTATCGGCCGCCGTTCATCGACCACGTCGAGTGGACGGAGACGGAAGTGGGACCGAGCCTCTCCGTCTTCCCGACGACCTCGGGTCGGTACACGCAGGACCCGGCGGCGATGGCCGCGGCCTGGCGTGAGGTCGTCGGACTCGACGCGAACGCCGACACCCCCGGCATGCAGGCACAGTTCGACTGTCACTGGCGGTTCGCGCGGATCATCGAACCGGAGAAGCCGAGCTGGAACCTGGAACCCGGACGGCCCGTCGTCCCCGAGGAGGACATGATCGGCGCCCGATGCAATCCGGGATTCGCCGAGGAGTACTAGCGCGTCGTGTGCACGCGGCGCGAGCCGATGATGCGGCAGACCACGTAGATCACGAACGAGATGATCGTGACGAACACCGAGACCGGGAGTTTCGGCGCGAGCGACATCAACAAGCCGCCGACCGCGGCGACCTCGGCGAAGACGACCGACAGCACCAGCGCCCGCATCGGGTTGGCCGTCACCCGTGCAGCGGCGGCACCCGGGGTGATCAGCAACGACATCACCAGCAGCGCGCCGATGATCTGGACGCCCTGGGCGGCCGCGAGTCCCATGATGATCGCGAAGACGACGGACAGCGTCCGGACGGGCACGCCGTGCGCTTGTGCGACGCGCGGATCGGTCGACGCGAACAGCAGCGGCCGGTAGATCACCGCGAGCACCGCGACGACGATGGCCGTCGTGATCGTGATCGCGACCAGGCCGTTCAGTCCGACGCTCACGACCTGTCCGGTCAGCAGCGCGAAACCGGTGCCGATCCGGCCGTAGAGGGCCAGGAACAGGACACCGATGCCCAGGCCGAACGCCATCACGACACCGATCACCGAATCGCGTTCCCGGGCCTTGTTGCCGAGGATGCCGAAGACCGCCGCGGCGAGGACTGCGCCGATGACACCGCCGAGGTTCACGCTGACGCCGGCGAGCAACGCCGCGGCCGCGCCCGTCACCGACAGCTCACTGCAGCCGTGGACCGCGAACGACATCTGCCGGGCGACGATCAACGGCCCGAGCAGTCCGCCCACCAGGCCGAGCAGGACCATCGCGAGCAGCGCCTGCTGCATGAAGTCGTAGCCGAGCAGGTCGATGGTCGTCGAGAAGTCCCAGAGGTCGCTGAACTGACGTTCGGCGGCCAGCGGAGTCACGCTCATAGGGGCTGACTCCCGGTTTCGGCGATGTCGACGCAGTGGTGTGCATCCTCGCCGCCGATCACGACGAGGCGACCGTTGACCCGGAGCACCTCGACGTCGCTGCCGTACAGCTCGCTGAGCGTCTCCGTGGTCATCACCTCGTCGGGTGTGCCGACGCGGAACCGTCCGCCGACCAGATAGAGCACGCGGTCGACGTAGGGGAGGATCGGGTTGATCTCGTGCGTGACGAACACGACCGCCGTTCCCGCCTGCTTGCGGCGCTGGTCGATGAGGTCGACGACCACCTGCTGGTTGGTCGGGTCGAGGCTCGCCAGCGGTTCGTCGCACAGCAGGAGGTCGGGATCGCTCACGACCGCCTGGGCCACGCGCAGCCGCTGCTGTTCGCCTCCGGAGAGGACACCGAGCGGGGCGTCGGCGTAGGGGAGCGAGTCCACCGCGGCGAGTGCCTGGTCGACGAGGTCGCGGCGGCGGGACCGCCCGCGCAGTCCGAGTCCCCACCGGTTGCCGTCGACGCCGAAACCGACCAGGTCCCGGCCCCGGAGGGCCATCGGGTCGCCCTCGTCGGCGTGCTGCTGCGGGATGTAGCCGATCTTGTCGGTGGTCGTGACGGTGCCGCGGTCGAGTGAGTACTGACGTAACAGGACGCGCAGGAACGAGGTCTTCCCGGACCCGTTGGGGCCGAGCACGGCGACGAACTCACCCGGTCGGATCGTCAGGTCGAGGTCGTCCCAGAGCACGCGGTCGCCGAAGCCGAGTCGCGCACCCGAGAACGTGACCACCGGGTCGGTTCCCGCCGTCATCGCGGTCACCCCTTCTCGGCGTCGAGGGCTGTCGCGAGCGCGTCGATCTGTGCGCGCTGCCAGACGAGGTAGTCGGTGACGCCGTCCGGGAGGGTCTCGGTGAACTCGACCACGGGCACCTTCGCGGACTTCGCGACGTCGAGCATCGCCTGGGTCACCGGGTCGACGGCCTGGACGTTGTAGATCAGGACGGCGGCGCCGCGGGAGGCGAGCAGATCCTGCATGGCCGCGCGGTCCGCGGCGGACGGCGACTGGCCCTCCTCGACGGCCTGGGTGAACCCGGCCGGAGCCGCGTCGATCAGGCCGGCCTCGGTGAGCAGGTACCCCGCGAGCGGTTCGGTCTGGGCCACCTTCGTGCCGTCGTGCGCCTTGCGGATGCTGGCGACCTCGGCTCGCAGTTCGTCGATGCCGGTGGTGAAGGTCTCGGCGTTCGCGCGGTAGGTCCCCGCGTTCTCCGGGTCCTGCTCGGCGAGGGCGTCGGCGACCTTGTCGGCGACCTCCGCGACGACGGGCAGGTCGTAGAAGACGTGCTCGTTCTCGTCGCCGTGGTCGTGATCGGCGTGATCCGCGTGGTCGTCTGCGCTCTGTCCGTCGGCATCGTGATCGTGCGCGTCATGGTCGTCGCTGCGGGTGAGGGCGTAGGCGTCGACGACGGTCGCGCCCGAGGACTTCGCGGCCTGCTCCATGTAGGCGTCGTAGTGGCCGCCGTTCATGACGAGGATGTCGGCGTCGGCGATCGTCGCGGTGTCGGCGGCGGACGGCTCGAACTCGTGGGGGTCGCCCTCGGTGCTGGTGTAGACGGAGGCGACGGTCGCCTTGTCGCCGGCGACGGCCGAGGCGACCGCGCCCCAGACGTTGGTCGACGTGACCACGGTCGGGGTGCCGTCACCGTTTCCGGAGTCGCTCGAGCAGCCGGCCAGCACCAGCGCGGCGGCGGACAGGACTCCGGCCGCGGCGAGAAGCGTTTTCCTCATGACACCCTTTACGCAAATGACAATCGTTACCGAAAACAGTGTAGGGGATGGCCGGGCCCGACGCGAAGCCGCGGGAGAACTGCGGTGTGCGCTGGTCGACGCGGAGGGCGCGCGCCACCGTCTGCGCCATTTCTCTAAGGTGGAGACCATGACCTCCAGCCCGTTGCCGCGGCGTGTTGCGCTGATCTCCGTGCACACCTCGCCGTTGGCGCAGCCGGGTACCGGCGACGCGGGCGGGATGAACGTCTACGTCTGGCAGACGGCGATCCGGCTGGCCCGACGCGGCATCGAGGTCGAGATCTTCACCCGGGCGACCTCGTCGTCCGACGCGCCGTCGGTCGCGGCCGCGCCGGGGGTCACCGTCCGCCACGTGATCGCCGGGCCTTTCGAGGGTCTCGACAAGCGAGACCTCCCCGCCCAGCTCTGCGCGTTCACCGCGGGAGTGCTGCGCGCCGAGGCGGCGCAGGCGCCGGGCCACTACGACGTGATCCACTCGCACTACTGGTTGTCGGGGCAGGTCGGCTGGCTGGCGCGCGACCGCTGGGGCGTGCCGCTGGTGCACACCGCCCACACTCTCGCCGCGGTCAAGAACGCCGCCCTCGCAGAGGGTGACACCGCCGAGCCGCAACTGCGCGTCATCGGCGAGCAGCAGGTGGTGGGCGAGGCCGACCGGCTGGTCGCGAACACCGAAACCGAAGCGGCAGAACTTCTCTCGATGTACGACGCGGACGCCGACCGCATCGACGTGGTCACGCCGGGCGCCGACCTCGAGTGCTACACGCCCGGCTCGTCGGCCGAGGCCAGGTCGGTCCTCGGCCTCGATCCCGACGAGACGATCGTGACGTTCGTGGGACGGATCCAGCCGCTCAAGGCTCCCGATCTCCTGGTCGCCGCGATCGCGCCGCTGATCAAAGAAGTCGGGTCCGGGCGGAAGCTGCGACTCCTGATCGTCGGCGGGCCGTCGGGTTCCGGACTGCAACGCCCCACCGCGCTCATGGATCAGGTAGCCGAACTGGGGATCTCCGAGTCCGTCACCTTCCTCCCGCCGCAGCCGTCGGATCGGCTCGTCCAGGTGTACCGCGCGTCGGACCTGGTCGCGGTGCCCAGTCATTCCGAGAGTTTCGGTCTCGTGGCCATCGAGGCGCAGGCCTGCGGGACGCCGGTCATCGCCGCCGATGTCGGTGGTCTCGGCGTCGCCGTCGACGACGGACGCACCGGTGTGCTGGTCAATGGTCATGTGCCCGGCGACTGGACGAATGCACTGGAAAAGCTTCTGGCGCAACCCGATCGGCTGGCCGAACTCGGCCGCAACGCCCGACGCCACGCCGAGAAGTTCTCCTGGGAGCACACGGTGGACCAGCTGATCGAGAGCTACCGCTGGGCGATGGAGTCCTTCGCCGCTCAGACCGATGCCGCCCACCGAGACGCCGAGCAGGCGGCGGCACAGACACCGGGCGGCCCCGCCCGGGCTCGCCGGCGCTGGCGTCGGCGGCGCAATCGGGTGACCGTCTGAGGGTCTCGCAGTACCCGTTCCCCACCGAGAGGATGTCGTGAGTCGCACCGAGGTCGTCGACCTGCTCGAGAAGACACTGACCGAGAACGAGATCGCCTACTCGCGTAAGAGCGGTGGTGGAGCCGACGTCGACCACGTCATCCTGGAACTCCCGGGCGAGCAGAAGCTCAAGACGACGGTCCTGCTCACCGCCAGCGAACACGGGGTCAGGGTCGAGGCCTTCGTGTGCCGCCGACCCGACGAGAACCACGCGGGCGTCTACAAATACCTGCTCAAGCGGAACCGTCGGCTGTTCGGCGTCGCCTACACCATCGACAACACCGGCGACATCTACCTCGTCGGCCGGATCTCGGCCGACGCACTCGGCTCCGACGAACTCGACCGCGTCCTCGGGCAGGTACTGGAGGCCGCCGACGGCGACTTCAACACCCTGCTCGAACTCGGCTTCCTCTCCTCGATCCAGCGCGAGTGGGCCTGGCGCGTGTCGCGCGGTGAATCCCTGCGGAACCTCCTGGCCTTCGAGCACCTCATCGACAAGGAGGCGCTGCCCGAGGCCGGCGCCCCGCTCGAAGGACGTTACGTCCCAGGCGAGTCCGTCGTCGAGGGCGCACAGACCTCCAGCGACGAGCCTGCGTCCGACGACTGAGAAACGCTCCCGACCAACCGCCCTGGGCAGCTGCTCGCAGACATATATCGTCGGTGGCCGCGATCTGGGGTCGATTCGAGGGGCGGTTCTTGTAGGTGGTGTCCCACCGGGCCGGGGGAGTTTGATTGGATGGAGAGGTCCAGGTCACACCGCGGCAACGATTGTTGATACGGTGTGCGGGCAGAACCGACCCATCACCGGAGGTGCCATGAGCTTCACCAGTCCTTTCCCCGACGTCGAGATCCCCGATGTGAGTGTCTTCGACTACCTGTTCGGGTCGGTCGCCGACGAGGACCGCGAACGGATCGCCCTGGTGGACCCGAAGTCGGGTTCGACGACCACTTACGGCCAGCTGATCGGCCAGATCGAGGCCGCGGCCGGCGCCTTGGCGTCGCGGGGGATCGGGGTCGGGGACGTGGTGGGCATCCTCTCGCCGAACATCCCGGCGTTCGCGACCGTGTTCCATGGCATCCTGCGCGCGGGCGCGACGGCGACGACGATCAATGCGCTGTTCACCGCGACTGAGATCGCCAAGCAACTCCGGGATTCCGGCGCCAAGATGCTGGTCACCATCTCGCCGATGTTCGAGCAGGCCAAGGCGGCCGCCGACGAGGTGGGGCTGGCCGCGGAGAGCCTCATCGTCCTCGACGGTGAGGGGCAGGACGCCTCGGGTCACCCGAACGCGGTGGATCTGCTGGGTCCGAACCTGCCCGCGCCGGACGTCTCCTTCGACCCCGCCACCCATGTGGCGGTGTTGCCCTACAGCTCGGGAACGACCGGGAACCCCAAGGGTGTTGCGCTGTCTCACCGCAACCTGGTCGCCAACGTCGCCCAGCTGAAGCCGTTGCAGGGCATGACCGCCGACGATGTGGTGATCGCGGTGCTGCCGTTCTTCCACATCTACGGAATGACGGTGCTGCTCAACGCGGCTCTCGCGGCTCGCGGTTCGCTGGTCATCATGCCGCGATTCGACCTGGTGGAGTTCTTGGAGAACATCCAGAACCACAAGGTGACGATGGCCTACATCGCGCCGCCGGTCGCCGTCGCCCTGGCCAAGCACCCGATCGTGGACAACTACGACCTGTCGTCGCTGCACACGATGATGTCGGGCGCGGCTCCGCTCGACGACGAGCTGGGCCAGGCGGTCGCCAAGCGTCTGAACCTGCACATGCTGCAGGGCTACGGCATGAGCGAACTGTCCCCGGTGTCGCACATCATCCCCTTCGACACCCAGGCCACGCTGGGACGTGAGGATCCGCCGCTGTCGTCGACGGGCTGGCCGGTGCCGAACACCGTGAACAAGGTCGTCGATCCCGCCACCGGTGAGGACATCCCCCTCCCGCAGGAAGGGCTCTCGGAGCCGGGTGAGCTGTGGGTGAAGGGGCCGAACGTCATGCTCGGCTACCTCAACAACGAGCAGGCCACCGCCGACACGATCGACGCCGACGGCTTCCTGCACACCGGTGACATGGCGCAGGTCGATCCGACGGGGTGTGTCTACATCGTCGACCGGCTCAAGGAGCTCATCA
>NZ_MKKG01000001.1:0-148036 GCF_001942325.1 Gordonia sp. CNJ-863 | reverse complement strand
CCATCGGCGCGGGCACCGACGTCGCGATCGCCTCGGCCGGAGTCATCCTCGCCAGCGATGACCCGCGTTCGGTGCTCTCGGTGATCGAACTGTCCAAGGCCAGCTACCGCAAGATGAAGCAAAACCTTTGGTGGGCAGCGGGATACAACCTGATCTCGGTGCCTCTGGCTGCCGGGATCCTCGCCCCGATCGGATTCGTGCTGCCCATGTCGGTCGGTGCCATCCTGATGTCGGCGTCCACGGTGGTCGTGGCTCTCAACGCCCAACTCCTGCGCCGCCTGGACCTACGCCCGCAGACCAGCACCACCCACGCGCTGCACGACACCCGCACCACAGCCAGCACCGGGTAAGGAAACAGACCCTTGAAAAGGAGATGATTGTCCGATGACGACATCGTCCGCACCGGAGAACGAGTGCGCACACACCGCGCACGGCTACATCAGTGACAAAAGCCGCTACCTCGCGCGACTCAAACGCATCGAGGGCCAAGCCCGCGGAATCCACCGCATGGTCGATGAAGAGCAATACTGCATCGACATCCTCACCCAGATATCGGCGCTGACCAAGGCGCTCGAAGGTGTCGCGCTCGGCCTGCTCGACGACCACCTCAAACACTGCGTCCTCGACGCCGCCCAGGCCGGCGGCGCCACCGCCGAGGACAAGATCGCCGAAGCCTCCGCCGCCATCGCCCGACTCGTCCGTTCCTGATCCCCACCCGCACAACCGATCACGCCCGACCCTCGGTGCGGACGCATCCGCTCACGTCCGTGGCTGTCGCACCCACTGCGGCACCACCGGCCCGCCCGGGGCCGGGCGTTCGGCCTCGGCATCAACGGCCAGCACCACCCCACGCTCGGCCAGCCACTGTGCGGGATCGACATTCACACCGGCGGGATCGAGAACCTCGAAATGCAGGTGCGGGCCGGTCGACACACCGCGGTTGCCCACCGTGGCCACGATCTGGCCCATCCGGACCCGAGTGCCCTGCTCGAGCAGATTCTCATCGTTGTGGCCGTAGGTGGTGATCGTTCCGTCATCGTGGCGGATCCGCATCCACAAGCCGAAGCCTTGCGCTGGGCCTGCGGTGATGATCTCCCCATCAGCCACCGCGACAATCGGAGCACCCAGATCGTTGCCGATGTCGATGCCCTGATGGCCGCGCCCATCCCCGAACGTCGAGGTGATCGAGCCGGCAGTAGGCGCCACCGCGCCACCGCTCCCCGGCACCGCAGCACCCGGAGCCCCCGGTTGTGGTTGCGGCCCATGCGGGACGCTGGGATCGTGCGGCACCAACGCTGCCACCAACGTTGCCACCAGACGAGCCAGCGGCAACGCATCGATGATGCGAAAGCCACTGAGCGGATCGACCGTCGAGGAAAACGCGCCGAAACACTCCAACGCGGCCACACTGCCGCCGTCGCTGCTCCCGGACTGCGCATGACCGCGTAAACACGCCGACGCATGCTTGATCGGCTCACCCAAGCTTGCTGCCGCCGCACCGCCCAGCGCCGCCTTGACCGTGTCCTGCACGAGAACCACCAACTCCCGGGCGACATGGTCATCGGGTGCGGCCGCCGCGGGCAGCACCGGCGCCCACGCCACACCCACTGCCGTCGCCACCGCGACCACCATGAGCATCCACCGCCTGTTCACAGCTCCCGCGAACGAAGCCACCATGTGCATACCGTCGAACCCTTCTGACGTCGACGTCGACCACCACTCGGGCGGATCGATGCCGAAAGTCCACGCCGAGAGAGCGACGCCCAGCATCACACCACTCACACCACTAGTCCCACCAGTCACACAGGTTTCCACGACTTCAGCCGTGATTTTCGTCGCGAGACATGCTTCTCGCAGGTCAGTAGGGAAGAGGCGAGGGCCCGAACCGCACCGAACTACTATCGTGGCTAGTAGAATTGTTATCGAAGCGCCACCTTTGTGTGGCGTCTGAAACAAGGAGGACTGATGTCGACAAAGCGCGCGCGGATCATGATCGGGGCATCAGCGGCGGGCCTGCTGGTGTTGGCAGGCTGTTCCGACACCGAGGGGCAAGACCACTCCTCGATGACGGAAATGGTCACCACCACCTCGATAGCGGCACCATCGTCTGCGGCCGACATGGGTGAACACAACGCGGCCGACATGACCTTCGCCCAGGAGATGATTTCCCATCACGCACAAGCGATCACGATGAGCAACATCCTGCTCGATAAGAGCGACATCAGTCCCGAGGTCGTCCGACTGGCCCAGAAGATTAAAGCCGCCCAGCAGCCCGAGATCGACCAGATGAAGTCCTGGGTGACCACGTGGGGGGCTTCAATGAGCTCGAGCTCGCAGGGCCACGACATGGGTCAGATGAGTGCCGGGGAATCGATGTCGCCATCAATGGGCGGTCACGACATGCCCGGGATGATGACCGAACAGCAGCTCCAACAGCTGCGCGAGGCCCAGGGGACCGCGGCGGCTCGCCTCTACCTCACGCAGATGATCGAGCACCACCGCGGCGCCGTCGCCATGGCCAAGACCGAGATCCAGGACGGGAAGAACCCCGAAGCCATCGCACTGGCGCGAAAGATCATCTCCGACCAGGAATCAGAGATCGCCGAGATGCAGCGACTGCTAGCCGGCCTGTAAGTGGCCCAGCCGCACCCGCCCGACGGCCTCGAGCAGATGACACGCTCGCTATCACCATCACAGCAGGCAAGCTACCGCCACCAGCGCCGACACGGCGCCGGTGGCGGTGATGACGGTAGGTAGGACAACAACCCCTGCAACCGTGGCAGCGGCCTTTGCGTGGTGACCACGTGACACACATCGCCGACCGTCATATAGCCGGTGCAAACGCGGCGCCACACTCGCAAAGTCACTGATCGACAACGCCCCCGCCGGAGAATCCGACGACCCGGCCGATCGGGCCAGCGTTCCCAACGCCGAGCACACAGTCCGGGTGCCGACCTGTTCGGCCGCCCGTGCATCAGCGGCCTGCTCGACGAGTGTCGCCACCTCATCAGCACCGCGAGCGAACAGCGGAATGAACGGCAACGCTCGGCCCAGAACCCCAGCGAGCAACACGATCGCGTGATGCCGCTGGCGTCGGTGTGCGCGTTCGTGAGCCATCACAGCATTCAGTTCAGCGCCGGTCAGGACGTCCTGCAAGCCCGTCGTCGCAGCGATCCCCGCGTTGCGGCCCGGCAAACAGAATGCCATCGGCCGCTGATCTCTGAGCCACCACACATCAGGAAACCGATCACAACGTTGGCCAACCAGACGTAACGATTGCAGATAGTGATCGCGTGCCCGGCGCATTGCGACCGCAGCACGTGCCACCAGGGCCACCACCCAAACGACCGCCGCCACCGTGCTGGCCAGCACCGCTACCCCAGCCACGGTCTCCACCTGGGCCGGCGCGCCGTGAGACAACACACGCAGGCAGGAGGCCACCGCTGACAACTTATGCACGCCGAAGTGGTTCGGCACCACCAGCACCGACACCGCAGCGACCCATAACGCCGTGAACATCGCCTGGGCGGCCGGCCACGCCACCAACACCCACCGAGCGTCGATGCGTGGCTGGATACGCACCATCCACCGCGGCCACCACCAACCCAGCAGAGCCGCTGCAGCCACCAGCACCACCGCCATGCTCATCAGCGCCTACCCAGCGCCGACGGTGTTCAACTCGCTGGGACCGTTTCTCCATCAATCCTTCTTCCCTCGCCACACGGCACAGCACCCAAGTATGACCAGAACATCCGCCTGCATGCCCCAGGAACTCGGCATCGCAACCCATAGAACGCTGCCTACTAATGGAGATAGTATTTAGAGTTGATGTGGACAGGGGTCATAGTGAACCTCGCCGACAAGGGAGTGTTTCGGTGGTCACAGGTTTTGAGCACGTCGATGATGAGCAGCGCCGGTACCGAAAGGCCATGCGAGACGTCCGGCGGGCGCCAACACCCCACTCAGCGCACACTTTCTTCGCCGAAGCACATGGCCTCTGCACGACCAACCGCCGACGGCACGTCACCGCTCATCTAGGCATGGCGCGCCAGCTGGCGAAGCTCGGCGACAATCGAGGATCGATACACCACACGGCCGCAGCGATTGGCGTTGCCGCCAGGATTCGAGCCTGCCCTAGGTGACATGGCCGGCCGATCGTGCATGGTGCGTCGTCGACCCGCACTTCGCCACCATCGGTGCCAGTGCCGCCGCAATCGCCGACATCCTTACCGACTCGAGCATCGATACCGTCGACGACGACCCAAGAGTCGATCCCCCGCGCTACCTCTGATGGCGGAGCGGCAGCACAGCGGATCACCAGCTACGACGTCATAAGGTAAATTGTCGGCGAATTGCGTTGTGTAGCAATATCTTCCGTCACCAGTGACGAAAGTGAACGGGAATCACGGGGCCGAACGCCCCGGCTGATGTACATTCGCAACAGCGAACCGGATCACATTGGTGGCTCTTAGAGCGCGCCGATGGTGATGTTGTTCGTTGCACGCCAACAGCTTTGGCTACTTGTGACTGCGTCTGACCGCAGCTGGCTCGCGCGCCGCGAACATGCTTGCCCAGTTGTCGACTACAGCAAAGATCCGGTTTGCTAATGTGGCGACGCGTTCTTCTGAGTTGCCACACTCAGCCGAAGGCCGTTTCTCACAGGATCGGAGGGGAGGGCGGTGAGACCCCCTACTGTGCAGCCCCTCTCCCCTCCGTCCTGGCTCCGAGGCCGCGTGTCACCCCATGCAGGGAAGGTCAGTGCCCGATCTGGTGTAGTAGCTGCGAGACCGGCATTTTCAGAGCTTTGGCGATACGTGCCAAGGTGATGATCGTCGCGCGGCGCGATCCGTCTTCCACTCCGCGCAGCATGTTGCGCTCGACGCCGGCCTCGAGACCCAGGGCCCGCTGACTGAGGCCCAGTTCCTCGCGGCGGGTCGTGATCGCTTCTCCGAGAGCGCGTAGCAACGCGGGTTCGTCGATGTCGACGGCCATGACGGCTCCTCCTCCCCCGTCGCCCGCCAGGTCGGCGGACGCACTCGGCGTGGCTGAGCCTACCGGCGAGGTCGCCGCATACGGCAGTGCGACGGCGGTGCGCCCGGTCGGCGCGGGACAGCTGCTCACTGCGCGGGTTTCACGATCGTCAGGGTCAGCTGGTCGTCGTCGATGTGCTCGTCGAACTCCTCGATGGCCAGCCAGTGGTCGCAGACGTACTGGTCGCGCTCGGAATCGTCCATCGCTGCCCACTGCTCGGGCAGCGGGCCGACGTAGCGCTGCACCCGGCGGACCAGATACGACCGCTCGACAACCTCGGTGCGCGCCAGCTCGGGCATCGCTTGCTCGACCAGCCCGACGAGGGCCGCGGCCGCGTCATGTTCAGCGTCGACACTGCCTGCGAGGTCGCAGGCTTGGCGCCACTGCTCGATGCTTGCGGCGATCGCTCGCGCATGACTACTCATCGGTGTTGCCGCGCAGTTGTTTTCGGTGGTCGTTGCCATGTGCTGCTCCTTCTTGCTCCGTGCCTTGATGGTTGCTTATAGGCTACCGCTAATGGTAGTCTATAGGCAACCACTAAGGATGGAATGAGCGAGGAAGCGACGATCATGGGGCACATCATCTCGAAGACAGCGGAACACCGTCCGGCGCTGCGCCGCAGACGATTCCGCCACGACAACCCGACCGCGCTGGACTTGTTCTCGGGATTCGGCGGATTCACCCAGGGCATCGAGGCCGCCGGATTCGACACCATCGTCGGGGCCAACCACAACCGCTACAAGGTCGAGGTACACGAGGCCAACCACCCGCACGTCGAGCACTGGATCGCCGATCTGATCAACACCGACTCCGACACCTACCACTCGGTGCGTGAACTCCCGGCGGCCGACCTGCTGGTCGCGGGGGTGACCTGCACCAACCACTCCCAGGCCAACACCCAACGTGCCTACGAACAGGGTCTGACGTTGTTCGACCTCGACGACCCCGAGTTCGAGGAACGCGCCACCCGGTCCGAGCGGGACCGCGCCACGGCCAACTGCGTGCTGCACTACGCCGATCAGCACCACCCGCTGCTGATCCTGGTCGAATGCACCACCGAGTTGCAGTCCTGGGGACCAGCGGTCCCCGGCCGACGCAAGGTCGGCGATGGCTCGACGTATCGGTGGTGGCTGCGCGAGATCACCAAGCTCGGCTACGAGCACAAGGTGCTCTACCTCAACTCGATGTTCTTCGGCGTCCCCCAGAGCCGGGACCGGCTCTACATCGTGTTCTGGGACCGCGCACTGCCCGCCCCCGACCTCGACCATCGCCCCCAGGCGTGGTGCGGCCCCTGCGATGAGGCCGTCGAGGCGATGTGGGCGTGGAAGACCGGCGTGCCCGCCAGCGGATCGGTGCGCTACGGCAAGCAGTACAACTACCGCTGCCCGCGCTGCTTCGGTGAGGTCTCCCCCACCACCACACCGTCGTTGACGGCCCTGGACCTCAGCCACCTGGGCACCCGCATCGGCGAGCGGACCAAACCGCTGGCCCCGGCGACCATGGCCCGCGCGGAGCGGTGCCGCCAGAAGTTCGCCGAGTTCCCCACTGTGCTGATGCCGGCCAAGGCCCAGCGCGGCGTGGAACGTCATCCGCTGCAACCGATGGCCACCCAGACCTCGCAGCAAGAGACCGCGCTGCTCAGTACTGGCGCCATCATGGTCGCGGCCGGAAACACCTTCGAGCGCCCCGGATCGCAGTGCCGGACCCGGACCCTGGGTCAACCGTTGTGGACCCAGCCCGCCACCAACACGACCGGCCTGCTCACTCCCCCGGTCGCCATGGCCATCAACAACTTCCAGGGCGCACCACGCGGCCTCGACGAGGCCCTGCCCACCCAGGGCGGCTCGGAAACGCTGAGCGTCGTGTCCTCGGGTGTGGTGCCCTTCCGCAAGCACACCACCCCGACCAGCCACGCCCAGGCCATGCCGACAGTCACCGCCGAACAGACCCCGGGCCTGCTCACCGCGACCGGCGACCCCGCCCTACTCGCAGGCTGGTTCAAACAGAACGGCAGCACCGGCACCGAGACCGCCGCGCACCCGCTCACCGACCCACTGGGCACCCTGACCAGCCGCGACACCACCGCCCTGCTGGCCTCCCACTGGCGCGACGCCCTCGCCGAGATCCCGCTCGATGAGTGCTTCTTCCGCATGATGACCCCGCACGAGGTCGGCCGCGGCTGCGGATTCGACCCCGACTTCGGCGACCACAAAGGCACCTTCACCGTGTGGGGCAAAGGCCGCGACCAGATCGACGGCTACGGCAACGCCGTCACCCCACCCGTGCCGCTGTGGATCGGCACCCGCCTACGCGAAGTCCTGCACCCCACCAGCGGATGACGGCGTCGACCGCCCCGGCACACCGTGACCCCTGTGCCGGGGCATCCGGCCCAGTCCGGACGGACGGGCCGCGCTCGGACAGCTCGGAAAGCCTCACCGATCACACCCGTTGCTATTATTGCTGCATGATCGACGCTGGCCGGTGGGGCGCGATCCGCGACCTGGCGGATCGCCAGTTCGGCCTGTTCACCGCCGCCCAAGCCCGCAACCTCGGCGTCGCGCCGTACGTCCTGGCTCGCCTCGCCGCGCGCGAGGCCATCGTTCGGGTCCACCACGGCGTCTACGAGCTCCCCGAGTCCTCGGCCTGGACGACCCTCGGTGACTGGGCGGCACAGTGGTTGGCGCTGCACCCGGCCGCCGACATCGAGGAACGACGAGCACGCCCCGACAGCGTCGTGAGCCACGCCGCCGCCGCCCAGGTCCTGCGCCTGGGCACGATCACCGCATCCGGGCTCGAGCTGAGCAGCCCACACCGCATCAACGTCCGCGACCCGTCGGTGCGCACCTGGCGCCGGCCGATCGGTGACCGCGGCCGCGACTGGGACCTCGTCGATGGGCTGCCGGTGACCACACCCGCGCGCACCATGGTCGACCTGCTCCTCACCCATGGCGACGGCGGACACCTCGGAACCGCGCTACACACCTGCCTGACCGAGTCGCTGGTCGACGCCGACGAGCTGATCGCAGCGTGCGACCGGGCCGCACCGCGCTGGAACTACGCCTCGGGTGCTGAGCTGTTCGCTTCGCTGCTCGATCAGGCCCAGATGCCGGCCGAACCGGTGCTGGTCGGCTGATGGCGTATGCGTCCGAGGAGGCCTTCCGCGCCGGGCTGAAAGCCCGCCTGTCCGCCGAAGCGCGGACGAGCAGGTTCAGTCGCGACGAGCTCGCTCAGACCGTGACCCTCCAGTTGTTCCTGGCCCGGCTGTTCCGCTCCCCCGACGCCGACCAGTGGATCCTCACCGGCGGCACCGCCCTGCAATTCCGGGCGCCGACCCAGGCCCGCCCCACCGCCGACGCCGATCTCGCCACCCGCCTCGACGCCGAACACATGCAGCACTCGCTGCGCCAGGCCGCCCACCCCGCACCGGGCGACTTCGGCGAGTTCGACATCACCATCACCGCGACCCGCAGCCCCGGCTTGTTCGCCGGACGTATCCGCTACAACATTGCCGGACAACGGTTCTCCGACGCCACGCTCGACCTTGCCACCCACCGGGAGATGCTGCTACCGCCCGAGACGATCAGCCCGCGCCCGGTGCTCGCGCTCGACGAACTCGACCCCATGCCCGTGATCCGGATGCAGGCCGCCGCCGAAGCGGTCGCCGACAAGGTCGCGGCCCTCTATGAGCTGCACGGACCTCACGGCGACAGCCCCTCGACCCGCGCCCACGATCTGGTCGACCTCGTCATCCTCGCCCGCACCCAGTCGTTCGATGCCGAGCAGCTGCGCGCCGCGATCCGCCACCAAGAACAGCGCCGCGACC
Source organism: Gordonia sp. CNJ-863 (assembly GCF_001942325.1). Classification (NCBI taxonomy): domain Bacteria; kingdom Bacillati; phylum Actinomycetota; class Actinomycetes; order Mycobacteriales; family Gordoniaceae; genus Gordonia; species Gordonia sp. CNJ-863. Next base: position 139,182 of record NZ_MKKG01000001.1, on the reverse strand, counting down.
TGACGGTTCCGGTCCCGTTGGTCCTGCCCAACCCGACCTGGGAACGTGACTACCCCCAACGCGCCGCGCACAGCGGCTTGCCGGCGCACCTGCACCAGGCCGACGCCGCGCTCGCGGCCGCCAACAGCCTCATCGAACCGATCCGGACGGACGCGACTGGGAACGGTCAGTGGAACCCCGACGACGGTGCGTGGACCTCGCAGAGAACGCGCTCGATCGGAGAACTGCTCGGCGACACCCGCGCCCCACGCTCGGCGCCGAGCACACCCGCACCCGAGACATCCAGTGGGACGTCGGCACCGAGGGTGGAACGTTGGGTGGAACGTTCCCGGGATCACGGACCCGAGCTTTAGATTTGACCAGCGCGCCCGGCGCAAAGCGGGCAGCGCGCAGCGAAGGCAGGAGGACGCGATGCGTGATGTGCTCGGTGAGTGGTACCTCGCCGATGGCGACGATGAGCGCCGCGATTTCGTCACTAAGGCCAGAATTGTGCTGGATGCCAACGTCTTACTGGACCTGTACCGGATATCGAAAGAGTCCCGCGAGAAGATCCTCGCCCAGCTCGAACGGGACGAGATCCGGCCCCGCCTCTTCCTTCCCTACCGCGCCGGCCTCGAATACCACCGTCGACGACTGACTGTCGCAGCAGAACACGCCAAGCAATACACCAGAGCGACGAACATCATCTCGGGAGTCAAGGGCAGAGGCGTCAGTAGTCAGCTCCTGCAGGAACTTCGCGCGGCTATCAGGGAAGTCAAGGACGCCGGAGTGCAGAAACGACTACTCGACGCGGCGGACACGGCATTCAAGGAAGCCGCGACTACCGTCGGCGAAGCGATACGGGCAGAGCGAGAGTCGAACATCCTCCACCCCAGTCAAATTCAGACAGATGACCCAATCCGGGATCGTATCGAGAAGCTGTTCACCGATGCCGGTCAGATCGGTCGTCGGCGGATATCGACCGACCTCCAGGCACGAGAGGACCAAGCGCGTGCTCGGCTCGCCGCTGCCATGCCCCCCGGGACCGGAGTCGATGAGTCCAAACGCGACGGCGGAATCGGAGACCCGCTCATCTGGATGGAGATGATGGACCTGGCCAAAACTGACAAGCAGAACGTGTTGTTCGTGAGCAACGACATGAAGGCAGACTGGCGTCAAATCGTCGATGACAAGGACTTCGGGCCCCTACCCGACCTTCAGCGTGAGTTCGCTGACGAGACCGGCCACCGCTACCACCACGTCAGCTCTGACACCTTCCTCGAAGACCTCAACAAATACTTGGAAGCCGGCGTCGACGACGACGTGATTGACGAGGTTAAGCATGCACGGACCTATTCTCCGCACATTTGGATAGCGGCGGACCAGTCATCATCGGTCCCGACAATTGAACAACTGAGACGTCTTCAAAACCAGCTCGACACAGGAGGTCTCAAGGAGGCGCTACTCCGGGCTGCCACCCAATTGGCCGACCTCGGGACGTCCGCAGAGTTCCAAAACTACCGGAGAATGCTGGGCGCCCTCGACCCGGAACGTGCAGCGGCCGACGAAGACGACCCCGAAGCCGAAGATGACCCCGAAGCCGACCAGGGAAAGTCGCCCACAGAGGATTGATGACAGGGCCCACCGTCAACTCGGTTGCGCTTGTCGGTAGATCGGGCAGCCGCACGAGGTGTTGCAGGCGAAGCTCCAGGTGGGGTGGGCGGCGTGGGTGTGTACTCCCCAGGGGTGCCCGCATTCGCAGTCGGGGAAGAACTGTCGGTCCCAGCGGTCGCAGAGGTCTTCGACGGTCAGCGTTCCCGATGGGTAGCCCACGGCGCCTCGGAAGCCGACGCACTGGTATTTCGACCAGGTGGGGTCGACCTCGACCGGGCAGCCGAGGTAGCCCAGGTCGTGGTTGATGACCAGCCCGTAGTCGAAGGTGTTCTGCCCGCAGCGCCCACACCAGTCCTCACCGGTCGGTACGGGTTGGCCGTCGGGGCGCCCGGCGCGACGCTGCTCCCACAGCTGGCGCAGGGTCGCGATTTCGGCCTCGAGGCGCCGTTGCTCTTCGATGCGCTCGGCGGTGCCGTCGAGCAGATCGAGCAGGTCGATGTCGTCGTGGTCGGATGATGATGTGCGGCGCGCCATGGGGTGTCCTCTCAGGTGGCGTCGTGGGGCGTCAGTTGGCGGCGTAGATCGGTGTGCAGGTCAGGAACAGGCATTCGCGGTTCGCGTCATCGGCCAGGACGATCCCGATACCGGTGGTGAGGATTTCGGCGAGACCAAGCGCCCACTGGGACCACGTCAGATCGACCATGGCGTGCACGTCCTCGATGGGCACGAGCTCAGGATGTCCGCTCTGGAGCACGTTGGTAGCGCGGATGATCTCGCGTGCGCTTGGGCTGGCGGCGATGTTGCTGTAGCTCCACGACATGCGAGGCTCCCTTTGTGTCGAATGTTGCTGTGGTGGTGCATCTTCTGAGCGTCTAACCCGCCGTAGTGCTGCACCTTATAGGGTTCACAATATGCACCCTATGGGGTGCAGTCAAGTCATGACCACAACCACTCTCCCGACGACGCCGACCGCGCCGTCCTCGCAGGGCCTACAGCTCGACATGTTCGCCGAGGCGGCACGCGATGAGCGTGCGCACGCCGAGCGCACAACTGGTGTCCCTCGCTTGTATGCCCTGCGGTGCACCACGATTGCCGACTACGAGCACGCGATGACGCAGTGGAGGAAGGCGTGGCCTGATCTCGCCTGCCTGCGCGACTCGCACGGCTGGCACGTCGCGATCGGTGAGTACGCGAGCAGTCGCGAACCGACCGACACGTGCATCCCGATCACCCTGCAAACCGACCTCCGATGCAACCGGGCATCGCACCGCGGTTGCCTGTGCGTGGGTGATCTGGTCTCGCGCAGCTTCTGCCGAGGCTGCGGCTGGCACTCCGAGGTCGTCGGCGACGACACCGACGCGGCGCTGCTGGGCCTGGATCACTGCTTCCCGGGATGGCGCGACGACCCGATCGTGCCCTCGGCGCCCTACGACGACGGACCCAAGCGCCGCACCCGCATCAACTGGAAACCACCGTCACCGAGCTACACGGCACCGAACGACCGCAGGGCTACCCGATGATCACCCGACGGGGACCGCACGGGTGGCGGGCGGTGCCAGGCCGGTCGTTGTGGGGAGGCTACGACGTCGCCGCCGAAACGCTCGGCCGATGACCGACACCACCGATCGAGCCGTGCCCGGCCTGCGTACCGGGCACGGCACGCACTCGCCCTCCCCCGGCTCTGGCAAGCTCGACACCACACAACCACCCACCGCCCCGAGAGGCCCGAATCCATGTCGAGCGAACCGTCCGCCATCAGCGTCGACGAGACCGCCGTCATGACCGCCGTCGGAGCAGCGATCGTCGCCCGCCGCACCGAACTCAAGATCAGCCAGCAAGCACTGGCGCGCACCGTCGGCACCAGCCGGACCTTCCTGCGCGGCATCGAGGCCGGTGAGCGCGCACCGACCGTGGTCACACTCACCCGGATCGCTCGCGCCCTGCACACCACACCCAGCGCACTGATCACCACCATCCGCTGACCCGGCCCCGCCACTCTCAACGCCGCCAGCTGCCATCCCACGAGGGCCAGAGCCCTCTTGCCTACCGGCGCAGCCACGCAACTCCCTGCAATTCCAAGGTATTCGTTGCGCGTTTCTGTGGAGATTTTCGAACGCATAAAAAGAATCCCGGAATAGACGAGGTGAAGGGCATTCAAAGGGCCCCCTAACAGCATGTCTCGGTGCATTTCTGTGAAAGCTGAAATACGTTGCAGCCCTTGCATATACAGCCCATTAGGTATAGAATAGAAGAAAGCAAACAGCCACCGAAAGAAAGGTTTCAGAAATGACGATCACCGTGTACACCAAGCCCGCCTGCGTCCAGTGCCACGCCACCTACACGGCGTTGGACAAGCAGGGCCTGACCTACCAGGTGGTCGACATCAGTACCGACGACGACGCCCGCGACTACGTGATGAGCCTGGGCTACCAGCAGGCCCCGGTCGTAGTTGCCGGTGACACGCACTGGTCGGGGTTCCGCCCCGACCGGGTGAAGGCGCTCGCCGAACGGGATTTGTTGTCATCCGATGCAACATTGGCCGGGTAAGAGGGCCTGCTTTCTAGCAGGGAAGATGCGCCCGTGGTTGCGAGAAGGTCGCGAACAACAGGCCCAGGCCACTGGGCTTTCCCATGCATCTATGTTGCATCTGATACAACTCACGTGTGACAAGTGACGACGTCGTCCGCGGTCGAGCGGAGTTAGCCCGCAATGTTGTGCAGCTGGATCCGGAACGGGCGATGTTCGACGCGATGGTTGACGGGTGGGCTCAGCAGCAGCGGGCAAAGTTCCTGCGCGAGTCGACGATCGGTCCTCGAACGCGGCTGGTTCGCCGCTTCGCCGCTTCGCCGAGTTCACTGGACTGTATCCGTGGCAGTGGACCCCAGAGGAGGGCGAAGCATGGATCAGTCATCTCCGATCGAGCCCAACCCCACTTCGGTTGTCCACTGTCCGCGGCTACGAGGTGGACATCGGCCTGTTCTGTGCCTACCTGGTCGATGCCCGCTACAACTGGGCTACTGAATGCATTGCTCAGTTCGGTTGCGCGCCCGTGCAGGTCTTCCACGAAGACAACTCCATCATCCACGTCGGTGAGTACGAAGGTGATCCTGGTCGACGACCGCTGACCTACGACGAGGTCCAGGCGCTGTTCGATGCCGCGGACGCACGGGTCGCGCAGATCCGATCTCGCGGCCGGAAAGGAGCGATACCGGCGCTGCGCGACGCCGTAGCACTGAAGTACTGCTACGCCTACGGCTTACGCCGGCAGGAGGTTTCCCGCAGCGATGTCGTTGATCTTCGCAGGAACTCGAAGTTCCCGGCCTTCGGCCGGTTCGGGGCGCTGACCGTGCGGCACGGCAAAGCGTCCCGGGGCGGCCCGCCCAAACGCCGCACCGTGCTCACGGTGCCGGAGATGAGCTGGATCGTGGACATCCTCGACCACTACCTGACCGACGTGCGCAGCGAGCTCGACCACACCGGGCACCCAGCGCTGTTTCTCACCGAACGCGGTAGCCGACTGGGAGTGCGCGCACTCAACACCGCCTTCGCCACCGCTCGAGACGCCGCAGGAATCGACCCGACCCTCGACCTCCACTCGCTGCGCCACTCCTACGTCACGCATCTGGTGGAGTTCGACTACCCCGAACGATTCATCCAGGAGCAAGTCGGCCACGCATTCTCCTCGACCACGGCGGTCTACATCGGGGTCAGCAACGAGTACCGCAACGGACTGCTTATGCAGTCCATCCACGCCCGATACGGCCACCTCCTCAATGACGGGACCCCGACATGAAGCAGATTGACTACACGTGGCATCTGCGAGCCAGGATGGCCGCCCACGGCATGTACTCGACCACCGATCTGCAACCGCACCTCGCTGACCGCGGGATCACACTCTCCCGCGAACAGGTTTACCGGCTGGTGACAGGGCAGCCGCAACGACTGAGCATGCACACCCTGGTGGCCCTGTGCGACATCCTCGAGTGCACCCCCAACGATCTGATCGAACCCCACATCGTCGACACCGCAGTTCGCAAGACTGCCGGCAAACCGGCAGGGGTCACACCGATCACCGCCCGTCGCACCACCATTCGACGACCGGGCACCGAGTCGTGAGTGTCGCCTCTCCGCCGACGTATCCCTGTTCGGACTGCGGCACCATCGCCCCGAGGTCCAAACGCACACCCGAAGGGGGAATTTGCCGGTCCTGCTACAACATCCGACGCCGCGAACCGTGCAGCAACTGTGGCAAGCACACCACCCCCAGCAGACGTACGCCCGCAGGCGATCCGCTATGCGGCCACTGTGCGCGTCCCAAACGCCGCTGCACCGGCTGCGGACAGATCGACCACATCAAGACCAGCGGTGAGGACGGCGAGCTGTGCCAGCGCTGCTACACCGCACCGGCGCGCCTGTGCGGACGCTGCAACAACCACGTGCCGATCGCGATCAGAGCTCGCCCCGGCGCCGTGGACCTGTGCCGGCGCTGCGCCACAGCACCCGAGGAGACGTGCAGACGTTGCGGACTGCTCCGTGAAGTGCACACCCGGTGGCCGTTGGGGCCAGTATGCGTGCGCTGCTATCGGCGAACTCTGTCGGAGTCGGCGTCCTGTGCCGACTGCGGCACCACCGCCGCACTCATCGGCAGAAATGCTGCCAGTCAACGCATCTGCGGTCCATGCGCGGACTCCGACCTGGACTATCGGTGCTCCACGTGCGGCGGAACGGGGCAACATCATTTCGCCCGAACCTGCCACCGCTGCTCGATCATCCGGCAGGCCCGGGACCTGCTCACCACACCCCAAGGGTCGATACCCGACAGCCTCGCCGAGTTGCCGACGTTCCTCGCCGCCCGTGGCCAGCCGCGCTCGACACTGCGGTGGCTGACCAAACCCGCGACCGCCCAGCTACTGAAGCCGCTGGCCTCCAGCGAACACCCCATGAGCCACACCGTGCTCGACCAGTGCCCGCCAGGGTGGGGACGCCACCACCTGCGCGAACTGCTTATCGACGCCGCCATACTTCCCGAACGCGATGAAGCCCTCGAACGGCTCGACACCTGGATCAACGAGACCGCCGCCACGCTGCCAACCCACCACAGCGCGCTGATCCGCCCCTACGGCCATTGGGCCATCCTGCGCCGCGCACGCCGCAGGTCCCGCCGTCGCCGGTTCACCCACGCCGCCGCCGACTCCGGCCGCAACAAGATTCGCGTCGCCATCACGCTTCTGACCCACCTCGACGAGCACGGCCACACCGTCGGCGACCTGACCCAACCGATGATCGATGCCTGGACCGACGGACAGCATCACCGCACCAACAACATCGCCGGGTTCATCACGTGGCTGACGCAACGCGGACTTGCCACCAACATATCGGTGACCCGCTACCCCACCCCACCGCCGTCGCAGACCGGCGACGAACGCACCCACCAACACGCCATCGCCGCGCTGCTGTCGGGCGACACGTCCGCTGACTTGCCCACCCGCATCGCCGGTCTACTCGTGCTGCTCTACGGCGCACGACTCCCCCAGGTGCAGAACCTCACCACCTCGTCGCTCACCCGCGACCAGGACCGCAGGTACGTGACGCTGGCACGCCACCCGATCGAGCTACCCGAGCGACTCGCTGAGCTGATCGACACCCTTGCCGGCACCGTCTGCGCCGACCCGCGCGCCTGCACCCGGGACGGCCGCGGATTCCACCTCTTCCGAGGCGGAATCGCCCATCACCCGTTGCACGTGAGAACCCTGAGCCGAAAGCTCACCACCGCAGGCATTCCCACCCGCGTCAGCCGCAACCACGCCCTGCTCGCGTTGGGCGCGGATTTACCCGCCGCGGTCCTGGCCACCCAGCTCGGACTGTGCTCCACGACCTCATCGCAGTGGGCGCAACTGGCCCAACGCGACTACACCGCCTACCTGCACAGCCACGACGCCGAGCACCCAGCCCCGCCGACCGACGTCCCGGTAGGCACAAGTCGCTCAGCGGCAGCACGTCGGGTCGAGGACCTGTCGTAAAGCTTGCAGAGCGTCGGCGTGGGCCCGGTAGTAGACGTTCATGCCGCGGCGCTGGGGCAGGACCATGCCGGCCTTCTTGAGTTGTCCGAGGTGGTGGCTGACCGTGGGCTCAGACAGTCCAACAGCAGTCGCCAGATCGCAGGTGCAGACCTCACCCGCGGCATCGGTGAGCAGGATCGACATCAACTTGATCCGGACTGGATCGGCAAGAGCTTTGAGCCGCAGCGCGATCTCCAGCGCCGCGGCGTCATCCAGCGCTGACGCCGAGACCGGTGCGCAACAGATGGGATCGGTCATGTCGATGACCGGAAGCGTCTTGGGCATGCACCCAATCCTACCCACTGTATTGACATATGTCGAAGAGGCGGGCACTCTGGGCGACGTCAGTAGTTCGATGTATGTCTCACAGGTGGAGGTAGTCATGTCGCGCATGCAGCTCGCGCTCAACGTCGATGATCTGGATCAGGCGGTCGAGTTCTACTCGAAGTTGTTCAATGTCGCACCGGCCAAGCGCAAGCCGGGTTATGCGAACTTCGCGGTCGCGGAGCCGTCGTTGAAGCTGGTGCTGCTGGAGAATCCGGGTAAGGGCGGCACGATCAACCATCTCGGTGTGGAGGTCGAGTCCAGCGATCAGGTGCACGCCGAGATCGCCCGGCTCAGCGGCGAAGGCCTATTCACCGAGGAGGAGATCAACGCCACGTGTTGTTTCGCCACTCAAGACAAGGTGTGGGTGACCGGTCCGGCAGGTGAAAAGTGGGAGGTCTACACGGTGCTGGCCGACTCCGAGACCTTCGGGTCCAGCCCAACGCTGTTGGCGGACAACGAGACCCCTGACTCTGATTCTGCGGTGTGCTGCGGTACTGCCGGCGCCGCGCAGCCCGGCCAGTCCACGGCGAGTGCGTCGACCGCTTGTTGCTGAGCGTCGTCCCCGCCGGTCGCGGGCACCCCTGATGGTGCCCGCCGACCGGTTCAGGTGGTGTGGGTCAGGCGGGCGGTGAGGTCGGTGAGTCGAGCGGCGATGTCGTCGCGGATCAGGCGCATGCGCTCGACGCCGTCGATCCCGCGCAGGGAGGGTTCATCGGTTTCCCAGACCTCCACGACGGCCCCTTCTGGCGGTGCGACCTGCGCGGAGGTTCCCAGTACGACGGTCAGGTCCGCCTCGCGCATCAGATCGTCGGTGAGCTGGCGAGGGGTGTGGTCGCTGACGTCGACACCGGCCTCGGCGAGCACTTGAGCGGACAGCTCGTTGACGCGCTTGCCGATCGCGGCGTCGGTGCCGGCCGAGGAGGCGTTGATCGTTCCGTCGACCAGCGTGCTCGCCAAACCTTGGGCCATCACCGACTTGCCCCGATTACTCACGCACACAAACAGAACCGAGTGTGGTGCGCTCATCGCACACTCGAGGTGTCGTCGGCGGGCGCGATCTCGGCCAGCAGGTCGACCACGAGCGAACGAATCTGATCGCGAATCGGGCGCACGGCATCGATGCCTTTGCCGGCAGGGTCGTCCAGGGCCCAGTCGCGGTACCTGACGCCGGGAAAGACCGGGCAGGCGTCGCCGCACCCCATGGTGATGACCACGTCGGAGGATTCGACGGTGTCGGGGGTGAGGATCTTCGGTGATTGGTCGGAGATGTCGATACCGACCTCGGCCATTGCCTCGACAGCGGCGGAGTTGATGGCGTCGGCGGGGGCTGACCCCGCGGAACGAACCTCGACCCGACCGCCGCCCAGGGCGGTCAAGAACCCGGCGGCCATCTGAGAGCGGCCGGCGTTGTGGACGCAGACAAACAACACACTCGGTGTCTGTGCAGACATGGGAGCAGCTTCCTTTTTGGTGTGAGGGGGTTATGCGGGGCGAGGAGCGAACTCGTGGAGCAACCCCTGTACGCGGGTGTCGAGGTCGTCGCGAATTGCGCGCACCCGATCCAAGGGCAGGCCTTCGGGATCGGTGACTGTCCAGTCGAGGTACCGCTTGCCCGGATAGATGGGGCACGCATCACCGCAACCCATCGACACCACGACATCGGCGGCGGCGACGACATCGTCGGTCAGCGGTTTGGGGAAGTCGTTGCCCAGGTCGATCCCGATTTCGGTCATCGCCTCGACCACGGTGGGGTTGATCGAATGGACCGGCGCTGAACCCGCCGATCGGACATGGACGCGGCCGCCGGCCCGGTGGGTCAACAGACCTGCGGCCATCTGCGACCGGCCGGCATTGTGCACACACACGAACAACACCTCGGGCACGTCTTTGGCGATCGCCCCGTCCGATTGCGCCAGTGCGCGCAACCGGTCGGCAGCGAACCGGCTCGCCAACGAGGTCAGATGCGCCTGTACCCGCGAGGTGCGGCGCAGTGCCGCATACGACTCGAAAACGCAGCGCTCCACCGTCTGCCGCGACACCACACCCTCGTACTTCGCGGCCAAATCCGCGGCAATACGACCGAGCACGACATGCGGCATGAGCAGTTCGGGCTGTGCGCGATGCTCCCCTGCCGCCAGGCGCTGATCCAGGGTCGAGTCGTCCATCACCGTGCCTCCGTGACCAAGCCCGGCTGAGCTGTCGACTGCGGGGCGGTGAAGCGTTTACGCAACGCCAGCGAGACGTACACCAATCCCACGAGGACCGGCACCTCGATCAGCGGCCCCACCACCCCGGCCAGGGCTTGGCCCGAGGTGGCCCCATACGTTGCGATCGCGACCGCTATAGCCAGTTCGAAGTTGTTGCCCGCGGCGGTGAACGCCAGCGTGGTGGTGCGTTCATACCCGAGCTTCATAGCAGCGCCGAACGCGTACCCGCCGCCCCACATCACCGCGAAGTACACCAGCAACGGAATTGCGATCCGGACCACGTCGAGAGGCTGTGACGTGATCTGATCACCCTGCAGGGCAAAGAGAATCACGATGGTGAACAGCAACCCGTACAACGCCCACGGACTGATCTTGGGAATGAACCGCGACTCATACCAGTCGCGTCCCTTGCTCCGCTCCCCCAGATACCGGGACAGGAACCCGGCGACCAGTGGGATACCCAGGAAGATCAGCACCGATTTGGCGATCTGCCACGGCGAGGCGTCGATCGTTGTCTGTTCCAGACCCAGCCAGCCCGGCAGCACCGAGAGGTAGAACCAGCCCAGGACCGCGAACATCACGACCTGGAACACCGAGTTGATCGCCACCAACACGGCCGCCGCTTCACGGTCACCGCACGCCAGGTCGTTCCAGATGATGACCATCGCGATGCACCGCGCCAACCCGACGATGATCAACCCGGTGCGGTACTCAGGCAGGTCGGCCAGGAAGATCCAGGCCAGCGCGAACATCAACGCCGGGCCGACAACCCAGTTCAGAACCAGCGACCCGATGAGCAGACGCTTGTCCCCCGTCACGGTGTCGAGGCGGTCGTAGCGAACCTTCGCCAGCACCGGATACATCATGATCAGCAGGCCGATCGCGATGGGCAGCGAGACACCATCGACCGAGATGGCCGAGAGCGCATCGTTCAGGCCGGGAATCAGCCGGCCCAGGAGTAGCCCGGCGACCATCGCCACCCCGATCCACACCGGCAAGAACCGGTCCAGGGTGGACAGCCTGCCGACGACCGCGGGATGCTCTGGTGTGTTCGTAGCGGTACTCACGCGGTCACCAACGTGTCTGCGGTGGGATCCGCTGAACTCAGAATCGACGAAAGCTGCTGCAACGCAGCAGGAACAACCCAGTAATACACCCACGTTCCCCGGCGCTCGCAGTCCAACAAACCCGCCTGCCGCAACACCTTCAGATGATGGGAAATGGTGGGTTGGGACAGATCGAACGATTCCGAGATGTCACACACGCAGGCCTCCCCGCCGGCATGGCTGGCCACCAAGCTCAGCAACCGCAGCCGCACCGGATCACCCATCGCCTTGAACATGCGCGCGAGCCCCACTGTCGCATCGGCACTGAGCGGTTCCTGCACCAACGGCGTGCAACACGCCTCACCTGCCACGACAGGCAACTCGTTCTGTTTCGACATGCGTCTATATTGACAGACCTCGAACTGCCGAACAAATGAACATCGGCTGAACGCCAACCGCGTCGCCGCCGCTCTCGCGCGGCGGTCACCTCCCGCCCGAGGCGTGGCGGCCACGGCCGCACGAAGAACGCCGTTCCTGACCCGCCGATTGTTCTACGCCCTGACCTGCGCGGCAAGAGACTCCGACCGACCCGCTGCCACGCGCTGCGCTCCGATCGCGGCACCGGGCCGCTCTCCGCTCCTGACGCATCCGGCCAGCGCGCAGAAGCGGTCAAATATCAGGAAAGGCCACACCCGACCGGACGCCGAAGAGTGTGGGTCTGATGTCGAGCGAACGACGTTGCGGCTGAGGCAAAATCGACAATTCAAGTACGAAAACAGTTGTACGACAAGCAGATACGATGTATCATCGAGTAATGACGGTGAGGCCAAAGACCAATATCGCGCCGACGAATATTGCCTCTCCGCCAGCCACCGCAGCCTGACCCGCCAGTCCCTCAGAAACGGGTGTCGCACTTGCCGTCGACGACACCCACCAGCACACCGACCAAGGAGACCGAGGATGAGCCGTCCATCCACCACCAGCGCCACCAGCGCCACCAACGCCACCAACGCCACCAACGCCACCAACGCCACCAACGCCACCAACGACCACACCCAGTGGGCCTTCGGTGGCCTCGCGATCGCCACCGACAACGCCTCACTGTGGGCAACCCAAGCCGCAGCGGATCCCGCCGACACCTCCGCACCCCAGGTGCAGGCCACGCTCGCCGACGTCGAGGGCGATCTTGTCGTCTCCATCGCCGTTCCCGACGGCCTTACCTTCGTGGCCAACTTCGACGAGGGCGTCATCCAGATCACCATGGCCAACATCCATTCGGACTGCTGCCAGAGGTGCGGGGAACACTTCAGCGATCCGCACGCACCGGAATGCGAGATCGGCGCCGCCGAAGAGGCCGCGCTCGCCGCCCAGGACGACACCGCCATGCTCGCCGCCCTCGAGGCCCGCGCCGAACGGCGGCTGCGATGAGCTACAGCCTCGACGCAGCCCTCACCGACATCACGGCCGCCACCGGGTTGGTGTTCACCCGCACGACCTTCGGCTCGCAGCGCAGCGGGCACCTCGCCTACACCCGCACGCGCGATGCCGTGGTAATCATCGACAACGACTGGCAGGCGCTCATCGACAACGGCGCCGGCGTTTTCGTGCCGAGCAACCCGCACCGCCCGCCCGTCCACTCGATCGTCATCGCCGTCTACGCAGACGGTGACCTCACCCGCCTCCCGCTCACGGAGGTGAACACCCGCCTCGCCGACATCGCTGTGCTTCCCCACCTGCTCGACCAGGCCCTCGAACTGGCCGAGCGCGCCCGCCGAGAGTACGGCCACTACCTCAACTACGACTACGACGGCCGCGGCGACACCGAACGCCGCCGCCAGGTGATCTGACCCGTGCCCGCCGAGACCCCACCCGACCCGTCGGTGAGCGCAGCCCACCACGACGACGTAGCGCTCACCGACGGCCACGGGTGGGCCAGCGACACCGGTCACGCCGAGGTCCTGTTCCTCTCGGCGCTGCTGTGGGCCACACCCGCCCACCACGACGACCTCGCCGACGTCGTCGGCATGGTCCGCGCCGAGGACTTCTACGTACCCGCCCACGGCGAACTGTTCACGATCATCGCCGAACTCATCGCCGACGGCGCCCACCGCGCGCACGACTCCACCACCGTTGCCCACGAACTACGCCGCCAAGGACGTGCGGCCACCCTCGGCGCCGAGCACCTCACCCGTGCGCTCGTCGCGGCGACCGCCGCCGGCGCCGACGGCATCCAAGCCCGCCACTACGCGGCGATGGTCGTCGCCGATGCCTACCGCCGCCGCTACCGCGCCGCCGGAGACGGCATCACCCACGCCGCCGACCACCTCCCCGAAGCCGAACTGTGGGACTACATGTGCGCCCACGGCATTGCCCTGCGCGAGCACCGCACCCGCCTGTCCGCCCTGCGCCCGAACTGAGCGAAAGGAACACCGCCATGCCCACCGACACCGACACCCGATACCCGGCCGCCGAGCTCGCCAAGCTCCACGCCGACGCCTACACCCTGCGCCACGTCGACAACCTCACCTGGGACCAAGTCGCCACCGCCCTCGACGAACCCGTCGCCGTGGTCAAGGACTGGGCGCAGACCTACATCGACCGCACCGACGCCGCCGCCGCCGAACGACAGATGTCGCTGTTCGACTGACCCCTGCCCGCACCGACCCTCGTCGCCTCGTTCGGAGCTCGCCCATGCGCACCCGCGCCCGTTTCGCTTCCCGCACCGTGCTGCGCCTCGCGCTGCTCGCCGCACCGTCGCGGCAGCCTTCGCGGCTCTCAGCGGCGTCGTCGACGCCCTCCCCGCCCCCGCCGACCTCTGGACACGTGCGACCACTGTTGCCGAGCCGTCGCGATCCTCAGCCGACACCACGCCCGCAGTAGTCACCCGTGTCGTCGACGGTGACACGATCGTCGTCGACACCGACACCGATCCCGCGCTCACCGTGCGCCTGCTCGGCATCGACACCCCCGAGGTCCGCAAACCCCACACCCCGGTCCAACCGTGTGGCCCACAAGCCAGCGACCGCACCCGCGCACTCGCCGCCTCCGGCACCGCCGTGCGCCTCGAGTACGACCCTACCCAAGACCACACCGACCGCTACGGCCGCGCCCTGGCCTACGTCTGGATCGGCGACACCATGCTCAACCACACACTCGTCGCCGAAGGGTGGGCACGCACCTACGTCTACAACCACCAACCCGGCCGCCACGCCGACGCCCTCGACGCCGCCCAGCGCGACGCGCAGGCAGCCCGAGCAGGCGTCTGGGGACAGTGCCCGCGATAATCCGATCCTCAGGCGCGCACAGGCGCGGGCACCAGCAGCGGTGCCGCCATGGTGATCCACCGTCCGGTCCGCACGCGATGGGTCACCGCGAGCGCGATCACGCTCACCGCGGCGATACCCAGCAACACCCAGAAGGCGACTGTGTAGCCCTCACAGATGTTGTATGCGGCGTGCGTCAGAGCGAACGCGATGACCAGTCGGTAGTCGCGCCAGCGCCAGATCATGTAGGCCGACACTGTCGCCCACAAAACCATCCCAATGGCGAGACCGAGCTCGTAGTACACGTGGTACGCCAGCCGCATCGGGACGAGCACGCACAGCGCCGCGATTGGGCCGGCCCCTGTGGGACGTAGCCACATCGCGAGCGCCGCGATCGGGACCGCGACAACAAACACTTCCTCACTGAACCCGGCGCGCAGAGCCGCAAGGACTTCCGCCGCGGGTGGACGTGACGCCGTCGTGCTGGCGTCGACAGCAGACGACGGCTCCACAAAGACCTCGATGAGCCACCCGCTGCCCACGCTGGCGTACACGCTCAGCACGAACACGCTCACGCACGCCAGATAGGTCGACGGCGACAGCGGCGCGCGACGCGTCCACCTCGGCCAGGACCACCACGGACGCCACTCAGCCCCTCCAAGAAGTGGGATCGCGATGACGAACACGAGAGCCGCGAAGACAATCAACGACCAAAGTTCTATGTCAGCGGCGCGCGAGTACGGCTGGGTGGAGGCGCCCTCGCCGAAGCGTTCGATCGAGGTGTAGATACCCCGTCCGAATGCGATCAGATAGGACGCAGCAGCGACGACAAGCGCGGCCACACGTGACGCGATGAATTGCCAACGTACTTGCCGTGTCGGTGCGTCCGAGACTTCAAGCATCGGCTACTCCATCTGGGTCGGGAGGATACGGCGAGGTGCGGTGACGACCCTCTCACTTTGAGCGCCCGGCACTAACACAAGGCGGAGGTCGGTGTCAGAACAGGCCGAGCTGGTCGGCGGGTGTGGACGGCACGGGTTGGAACAGTCGGTGTGCCTGTTCGGGGTCGCCGCCGTCGCGTAGGTAGGTGCGCAGCATGATCGAGCGTGCGGCGCGGTCTATGGCGGTGGTTGGTCGTGATCCGCGGTGGCGGCCGAGACCGACGGCGTAGGTGAGGTTGTTGGTTTGGGTGCCGATGCGCACGTGTGCGGAATCGACGCGCACGCATAGCGGTTCGTTGCAGTAGTGCTCGCCGATGTCGGCGGCGTCGGCGCCCAGGTCGGGGTGTACCAGCAGCAGCGCGAAACGGTGTGCGCTGATCGCCCGTTGGCGGTTGTTGCGGCGGAAGGTGAATCGGCCGTAGCCGTCTGGTGAGCTGATCGCGCCGATCCAGTACCAGCAGCCGCGGGGCGTGAGGACGACGTGCTGCCAGAAGTGTTGCTCGGCGCGAGCATCGGGCATCAGTGTCGGGTCGGTGACCACACCCGGCGACGGCGTCGTGGTGCCGACCGTCAGGTGGGCGGTCGGCACCGCGAACAGACGGAGTTGATCGTGGTCGGGGTCGACACTCATGGCCGAACCGTAGAACGCTAGGCCGACATCACCCCGGGATCGGATGGCTGCTCGGTGCGCGCCTCATCGGCGGCCGCGTCCGGTGTGGCTGGGGCCGGTGTCGACTCCGCACTCGAGGTGACCTTTTTGGTCCCGACGGACAGGCCCGCCTCACGCAGCAAGGTTTTACCTTTGGCTGCGCTGATCTCCACCAGCTCGGCCGCGCCACTAACACTTCCTACGCGCTCGGCGATCGCGGCCAGCGCGGTGGCTTTCGCGTGGGTGGATCGTTCGGTGATCAGTCGCAGTTCTGCTTCGGCAGCGGCGAGTTCGGAGTCGGCCCGCAGGAACTCGGCGATGTTGGCCTCGTTGGCTTCCATCACCCGCAACTCGGCTTCGAGTTTGCGTTCGAGCTTCGCGCGTTCCTCGGCCCGACGCGTTTCCAACGCGGCAAGGGTTCGTTTGCGCGCAGCAGCGCGCGCCTGGCTTCCAGTGAGTTTTGAATTGTTCGACGGCATACCCGACACGATAACGCCGGCCAACGCCCTCTCGCCACCGCCACACGCGCCTTCTCCGTGAGCATTTCATCGTCCCTCCCCTCTCCATCACCCTCGTTTCCCGCCCGCCAATTCCGTTCATCCCCGCCCTCACCTGCACCAACACCCCCGATCACCCCTCATCACGCAACCTCACCCTCGAACGCCAAACCCCTTAACTCCCACACACCTCTTGCATTCCGGATTCGTCCGACGAAATTAATGTGCCAGAATGCAGCCATGGCCGGTGCCGGGACGTGCGATCACTGCGGTGGCGTGCTGCCCGGAGACGGCTCGCCGCGACGCGGACGGCCGCGCCGTTGGTGCTCGACGGACTGCCGCCGCGCGGCATGGGTCCGCCGCCACGACCGGCCCGCCGCGACTGGGATGACCGCCCAGGATGCAGTCGCCCAGGTGCTGGACTCCCCCACCGCCACAGCCGAACTCCTCGCGGGGTTGACGGCGCGGATCGAGGGCGGCGACGAGGTCGCCAGCGGGGTCATTGCCGAGCTGGTCCGGGCGCACCGCGCCAGCGTCCATGCGGTGGCCCGGACCAACGAGCTGCGCCCATTCCGGCGGTGACCTGAGTGACCGCAACCATCCACAAGCTCACCGCCGGCGACGGGTATGAGTACCTGACGAAATCCGTTGCGGCGATGGACGCCACCGACAAAGGGCGGGTGTCTCTGGCCGACTACTACAGCGCCAAAGGTGACTCGCCGGGGCAGTGGATCGGGTCCGGCCTGGCCGGGCTGAGCGACGTCGGATCGGGCCTGGATGTTGCCGATGAGCTCGCCGAGGCGCGCACCGTCGAGGCGGGGTCGATTGTGTCGGCGGCGCAGATGAAGGCACTGTTCGGTGAGGGCCGCCACCCCAACGCCACCGCGATCGAGCAGCACGCCGTGGCCTCCTCGGACTGCCGCGCTGCCCAGGCGTTGGCGGCGACGAAACTGGGCAACGCCTACGCCGTCTACAACGAATTCCCGGAGTTTCTACAGGAACTCGCGGTGGTGTTCCGCGACCACAACCTCGCCCGCGGCGAACGCTGGGATGCGGTCATCGACGACGACACCCGGGCGGCGTTGCGCACCGAGTTGGGGCGCGAGCGATTCACGAAAACCTACCGTCGGCCGCCGCGGGATTCGCGCGAGCTCTCAGGGTTCATCGCGCAGGAAAGCCGTCGGCGTCAGTCGGCGGTTGCCGGCTACGACATGACGTTCAGTCCGGTGAAATCGGTGTCGGCGTTGTGGGCGGTCGCGCCGCTGCCGATGGCTGAGAAGATCGAGGCCGCCCACCGTCAGGCGGTCGCTGATGCACTGGCGTTCATCGAGCGCGAAGCGTGCCTGTCGCGGTTGGGAACCGACGGCATCGCCCAGGTCGACACCGACGGTCTGATCGCTGCAGCGTTTACCCACCGCGACTCCCGCGCCGGGGACCCCGACCTACACACCCACGTCGCCATCTCCAACAAGGTGCGGGTGCGCGACGCCGCCGGGATCACCCGGTGGATGGCCCTGGACGGTACCCCGTTGTTCAAGGCCACCGTGTCGGCCTCGGAGGTGTACAACTCGCGCATCGAGCTGTACCTCCAACGCGATTTGGGGGTGTCGTTCAGCGAACGGTTCTCGGCCGATGTGCGCAAGCGACCTGTCCGCGAGATCGACGGTGTGTCCGCCGAACTGATGGCCCGGTGGTCGTCGCGGCGCGCAGTGATCGAGGAACGAATCGGTGAACTGTCCAAGCAGTTCCTCGCCGATCACGGCCGCGAACCCACAACCGGTGAGGCCTTCGATCTGGCCCAGCAAGCCACCCTGGACACCCGCGAAGCCAAACACGAACCCCGCTCCTACGCCGAGCAGCGCCAGGCGTGGCGGGCCGATGCGCGACGCATCCTCGGCGGCGATCGGGCGATCAGCGACCTCGTGCACGAGGCCACCCATCCACGCCCGCGTACTCGCGAGCACCCGGAGTTCACCGACGAGTTGTGCACCGAGCTCGCCGCCAATTGCATCGAGAACATCTCGGCCACGCGCGCCCGCTGGCAGCGTCCGCATCTGCGTGCCGAAGCCGAACGTCAACTGCGTGCCCGCGACTTCGCCGGCATCACCGACACCGACGAACTCGCCGCCGCGGTCGAGCGCATCGTCGACACCGCACTGGCCGCCGACACCAGCGTCGCGGTGTCCTCTGACGCCCTCGACGGCGACCTCAACGAACCCGAGGTGTTGCGTCGCGCGAACGGCGAATCAGTGTTTGTGCGCCACGACGTCGCGCTGCACACCAGCACCGACATCCTCGCCGCCGAACACCGCATCGTGGCCGCTGCCAAACGCTTCGACGGCCGCCGACTCGACGAGACGACCGTCGACATCGCGTTGCTCGAGCAAGCCGCCAACGGCCGCGAACTCAACGCCGGACAGGCCGCCATGGTGCGCGAACTGGCGACCTCCGGGCGCCGTGTGCAACTGGTCCTCGCGCCCGCCGGTACCGGTAAGACCACCGCCATGCGCACCCTCGCACGGGCGTGGACCGACAGCGGCGGCACCCTCATCGGCCTGGCCCCCACCGCTGCCGCCGCGGCGGTGCTGCGCGAGGAACTGGACACCACCACCGACACTGCCGCCAAACTCGTCCAACTCGCCACCGCGGAACGCGAACTCGCCCAGACCCGCGCCCTGGCCGCCACACCACGCTGGCGCACCATCGGTAAACCCGAGCTCGCCAACAAGGTCGCCGCCGCCAAGAAAACGCTGGCCGACCCGACATATCAGAACCTCACACTGCCCGACTGGTACACCCAGATCGGCCCCGACACCCTCGTCGTCGTCGACGAAGCCGGGATGGCCTCCACGGCCGATCTCGACGAGGTCATTCGGTGCGTGGCCGCCCGCGGTGGCAGTGTGCGTCTGGTTGGCGACGACCAGCAACTCGCCTCGATCTCGGCCGGCGGTGTGCTGCGCGACGTCGCGCACGAGACCGGCGCACTCACCCTGAGCCAAGTGGTGCGGTTCTCCGATGCCGCCGAAGGTGCGGCGTCGCTGGCGCTGCGTGACGGTGACCCCGCCGCCCTCGGTTTCTACGCCGACCACGGCCGCATCCACATCGAATCCGATGCTGCCGCCGCCGATGACGCCTACCGGGCATGGGCACGTGACCGCGCACAGGGCCGCGACACCGTGATGATCGCCGCCACCCGCGACACCGTCAACGCGCTCAACGAACGCGCCCGCGCCGACCGCCTGGCCGCCATCGACCCACACCTGCACGGGCCAGAACTGCGGCTGTCGGACGGGTTGTCGGCCAGCGTCGGCGACATCATCAGCACCCGCAGCAACCGCCGCGACCTACGCGTGTCGGCCACCGACTGGGTCCGCAACGGCGACCGGTGGCGGGTCACCCACATCGGCGCCGACGGCACCCTCACCGCCCAGCACCTCGACCTCAACCGGCACGTGCAGCTACCCGCTGACTACGTCGCCGAACACACCACCCTCGGCTACGCCTCCACCATCCACGCCGCCCAGGGCATGACCGCCGACACCTGCCACGTCATCGGCTCCGACGCCCTAGACCGCCAGCTGCTCTACGTCGCGATGACCCGCGGCCGCCACGGCAACCACATCTACCTGCCCACCACCGAAACCGACCCACACAACGCCACCACCCCCAAGGCCCGCCACCCCCAAACGGGGCTGGAAACCCTGGCGGCGATCCTCGGCCGCGACGGCGCCCAACAGTCGGCGACCACCGCCCAACGCGAAGCCGCCGACCCGTTCCTGCGCCTGGCCCGCGCCGCGGCCGCCTACGACCACGCCCTCGGTGCCGCCGCCGAACACACCCTCGGCGCCAAGGCGCTGCGCGACCTCGAACACGACGCCGACGCCCTCTACAGCACCCACACCGGCACCCCCGCGGGCACGCTCACCGCGTGCGCGGCCTGGCCCACCCTGCGCACCCACCTCGCCACGCTGGCCCTCGGTGGCGACGACCCGATCGCGCGGCTGCAGGCCGCGATCACCCACCGCGAACTGGCCACCGCCGCCGACCCGGCCGCCGTGCTCGACTGGCGACTGGACCCCACCCAACAACACTCCGCAGGCGGCGGGCCCCTGCCCTGGCTGCCGCGGGTCCCCGACGGGTTCGACGACCCCCAGTGGACGCCCTACCTCACCCGCCGCGACGCCCTCGTCACCGACCTCGCCGCCGCCGTCACCGAACGCGCCACCGCCTGGGACGCCACCACCGCCCCCGTATGGGCCCGTCCGCTGCTGCTGGCTGACCCCGAACGCGGCCGCGAGCTCGTCGCCGAACTCGCCGTGTTCCGCGCAGCCCGCTACGTCGACGACACCGACCGGCGTCCCGCCGGACCGCGACCAGATTCCATCGCCCTGGCACGGCGCCACGCCGCGCTGACCGAGCGCGCCGACGCGCTCATCACCACCACCGCCGAGGCGCCCGCTACGCCGACCTCGCCCGCGACCTCGACCCCCACCTCCTCGCCGACCCGTACTGGCCCGAACTCGCCGACCACCTGGCGCTGGCCGCCCGCGCCGGCATCGACGTGCACGCCCTGGCCCACGACGCCCTCGCCGACAACCCGCTGCCCACCGAAATGCCCGCCGCCGCACTGTGGTGGCGCCTGTCCGGACAGTTGCGCCCGCCGCCGTCGAAGCCGCCAACACCGGACTGCGCCCCAACTGGGCCGACCACCTCGTCGGGATCGTCGGGGACCGGGCCGCCGAAGCGATCCTCACCGACCGGGCCTGGCCCGCACTCGTGGCCGCGGTCAGCGCCGCCGACCCCGACCAGTGGACCCCCCACGACCTGCTTGACCTCGCCGACACCCTGCTCCACCACGGCGCCGACGACGACCACACCGTGCGGCTCGACGAGTACGCCCGCCTGCTCACCTGGCGGGTCGAACTGCTCGTCACCCACAGCAGCCACGCCACCGACACCACCCCACTACCGCCGGCACCGCCCACCCCTGAAGACGAAGCCGCCGCCGAAGCAGCAGCCGAAGCCGCCGGACTGTCCGACCCATGGGCGCAGGCCAGTGGCCCCGTAGCCGACGTCGACCACGAGCTCGCCGCCGTCGACGAGGACTACCTCGCCGCGCTCACCGACACCGAACCGCCGCCGGACACTGGCGTCGACGTCCTCGATCCGGACGACCTCGACCGCTACGAGGATCTGGCCTTCGACGAGTTCGCCGCTGACGTCGTCGCTGCTGCACCTGATCGGTTCGCCGCGCCGAGTGACCCCGCCGAGTGCATTGCGCTGCGTTATGAACTGACCGCCCAGCTTGCCGAACTCGGCACCGACTTGGCGCAGCTGCGTGAGGCGATCAACGCCGGCACCAGCGCCCACCAGCAGGCCATGGCACCGCATGTCCTGGCGTTGCGCGCTGCTGCCGATCACCAGTTCGCCGCGGCAGCCGATGCCGCAGGCCACCACCACGACCTGATGATGGCCGAACAACTCATCGAAGACCTCACCAACCAGGCATCCGCCCTGCGCCGCACCGCCGCCCAGCTCCGCGCCGCCGACACCACCGACCTCGACCCCCTCAGCGACGATGAAGCACCCGACCTCGCCGCGCTACGCGCCGAGGCTGACGCCACCGCTCTGGACTGGCGCGTCACCGCCGCGGTCGCCGACCGCGACGCCCTCGCCGCCGTCTACGCCGACGCCACTACCCGCCTCGAGGAGGCGATCGCCGAATCCGGTGGTGTCCGCGTCACCGACACCGACGTCGAACTCATGCGCCTGCAAGCCAGCGAACTCGACGAACTCAACCTCGCGGACCTGCGCGGCCGCCGCGCCGACCTCGCCACCCGCATCTATCGAATCGACAACCGCCTCAACCACGTCCACGCCCTCACCCAGACCGCGCACCACCACCGCGACACCTACCTCATGCCCACCACGGCCACCGCGCCCGTCGCTACCCCCGACGCGGTCACACCGTCGGCGACGCAACCCGCCACCGAAGCCACCGCCACCGCGGTCGCCGAACCGGCGGCTAACACCGAGCTAAGCGACTGGCTCCGCGCGGACCCCATCCGCGTCATGAGCGACGACCAGCTCACCGCGCACCTGCGCACCCTCACCCGCCGCCACACCCTCGCCGTCGACGATCTGAGGACCAGCCGACCAGCGCCCGAGCGGACGCCGCGGGTGCGCGCCGAGCACGCCGAACTCGCCGACACCGTCGACCGCATCGCCACCGCCCGCACCACCGGGAATGCGCTCACCGGCGCCGCCGCCCGCGTCACCGACGCACGCGCCGAGCTGGCGGGACTGCCGCCCGCCGGCCGCGGTCGCAAAGCCCGCGTCGAACACGACCAGCACCACCAGCGCCTCACTGAGGCGGTCGCCGCGGCCGAGCGTCAGCACCAGTACCTCGCCGCAGCCCACGAACAGACCAAGCGAGAGGTTGGTGTTCCCGAACACCAGTGGGACGAATTGACCGCCCGCGCCGCCGACACTGCCACGCTTACAGGCGAACTGGCTGCGGCCGAACATGCCGACGCCCGTGCCCGCCAGCTCCACCAGAAAGCCATCGACGACCGTGACGACGCCGCCGCTGCCATCGCTCACGCCCGAGCCGAAGTGGCCCGCCGCGATACGCTTCCGGCCGAAACCCGTGCCGCCGAAGACACCATCCGGGCTCTCATCGCACCGCCGCGTGGTCGCGACGTCTCCACGACAGCCGCACCGCCGTCCTCTACACCTCGCCCCCGCGATCTACCGCCGGAGCGGCATCGAGGCCACGACCACGGCATCGGCGACTAACATGCCCACCTGGTTGGCGCGCAGGAAGGTTCGGCGGTCTCTGAAATACCGAACACTCGGAAGGTCGAACTAAACTAGGTGCCATGACGACCTCGGCTCACCTCAGCCCCTCCATGCGGAGGATGGTTGAGCAGAACGCCGAGGTCGTCCGCCGAATGATGCCGAAGGTTCCGCTAGAGCGCTTCGGCCTAGCCCAAGTCACACCCCAACCGTTCGCATCGCTCGACTATGGGCAGGTCACGGCACTAATGGGCACGCAGCAACGCCTAGCTTCGTCGCTGCGAGGCCTGACCGCCTCGCTGGGCACGATCGAACAATTCTGGTCGTCGTTGATCGAGCGACGACGGGCTATTGGCGCAGCGTGCAGTGCGTTTCTGCAACGGCGCGCTGTCCGGGGACCGAAATCCTTCACCGACGGTCTGGCGGCGGTCCGGGCCGCCCGCGAGCACTCCGCTTGGCTTTTCGCTGTCTCAGTTGCGCTCGCGCTTAAAACTCTTTTGCAGCACCGCAATTCCCGTCCACGGGCGCCCGGTCACGAAGTGGCCACCCAGCCGCGAGTGGTTCGCGGACCCACATCCCACGAGGTTTCCCAGCCGATTACCCTCGTGGGACCTTGCATCGTGCACCTAGCCGCCTAACCCGGTGTCTGTAGGCGCGTTGCGCTGTCCCCTTCTTCCAAGGAGACAGACCTCGTGTCGTCACTCAACATCTCGTTCTCGCCCACTGCGGTTTTCATCTTCGCCGCCGTCACTGTCGTCATCGCAGGCGCGATCGTGTTCTCGGCTACCTGCACCGCGCTATGGAGCTCCGATCCGGCCCAACGCGAGCACGCACGGCTCGTCCTGGCCGATCTACTCCACACCGTTCGCGTCCTGGGACGCGGAGACAACGGCGAGCCGCGGTCATGACCACAACCACATCCCGACGTCCGGTCGGGCGGCCACCGCTGTGCTCACCCTCCACTGCCCAGGCGATCGCAGACTGGCACGCACGCGGTTACAGCGACCAGCAGATTGCCGACCGCCTCAACCACGCCGGCGTCCCGACGCCCTCCGGCGGGACGGACTGGACTCGCCAGCATGTCTGGCGGCTCCTAGGCACGGTGCACGTGCGGAAGTACGCGCGTCCAGCAGGGTCTGAGATGTAGCGGCAGTGAGGTCCCGGCCGGGGCTCTCCCCGGCGGTGCTACCAGATGTCGATGGTCTTCCATTTGCCTGCCTGCACTAGGCCGTCAATGTCTTCCCTGGTGAGGCGAACATAATGTCCCGGGGAGACAGGAGTGTCAGTCGGAATTCTGTCGGCGCGCACAGGACGCAGCTTCCCACTCAACCAGCCCACCAACGCTGGTTCGCGGTCGGCGTCGACGCAGCGCTCCCATTGCAGCACTTTGCAATAGCAGGTCGTGGTCTCTACCGCACCGGTTGCAAACCCGCTCGTCACGTCTACAAGCAGCCACCAATCCCCGCCGTCGGTGAGGACCGGTGGTGGCGTGCGGTCGAACATCAGATGGTGCCCCTTATCGTGTGCGGTCGTAGTTGACGGTCGACGAAAACACTTCTGCTGACTGCTATTGCGATAGTGGACGATCGTCGTCTGGGCGGTCAGATCGGTCGGCGGCTCGTTGCTGTTCGCGGGCGGTCTGGCGTTGTTGTTCGGCGCGATCGCGCACCTGCCGGAGGAACTCTCGGTCTGCCTCGGGGTCTTGCGGGATGTAGCGGCCGGGGTGGTCGTATTCCGGGAACTCGCTGGCCGCACCCGAATGCTGCCGGTGTGGTCGTTCATCGCCCACGGGACGTCCGACCGCCAGCCACACCAGCGCACCGACCAACGGCAGCATCACCACCAGGATTACCCAGGCGAATTTGGGTAGCCCGCGCACGGCGGCGTCGTCGGTGTTGATGATGTCGATCAGTGCGATCACCAGGATCACCAGGTAGATCAACCCGAGATACGGCACGTCCACTCCCTCTTCTTCACGTCGGTCACCACACCTGCTGTATCCACAGCGGATGCCCGTTCAGGCTCCTGGTTCGGTCAATGTAGACCGCGATTACGACCCTCCCGCCCGGGTGGGCGGCGGCCTCGGAGATGACCTGGTGACCGGTCACGTCATTCCAGCTGGCGGCCTTTTCCGGACGGTAGTACGCCCTGGCGCGATAGCGGGAGTCGGTTTCGAGGATGACGCCCCAGTAGTCGTTGCCCAGTAGGGCGTTGATGACCCGGCCGGCGCCGAGGTGGGCGGCGGTCACGGTGTCGGCGTGGCTGAGTTCGATCACCACCACACCCGGTTGCGACGTCTCGACGATCCGCGCGGCCTGCGCCGGCGGACTGGACAGCACCGCCCCACCGGTAGCTACCGCGAGACTGAGCGCCGCACCCGCCACCCCCGCGCGTATCCCCGACCTCGTCAGCATCGTGTATTCCCTTTCATAACCCCAACCTTTGCCATCGCGAATGGTAGTGCCAGGACGTCCACCCCGTCGACGCCTCAGTTCGCAACGCGGTGAACGTCACTGTTGACCAGCACCGCCCGCTCGACAGCGTCGGTCCGTCCGATCGCCCGAACGGCAAAGGGTCGCGCAGGCAGTTCCTGCGCGACCCTTTGTGTGGTCAGCGGACTTTACGTAGGTAGACGTCGCCGGTGGGGACGCCGCCGGCGAACAGAACACCTTTGTAGCCGTGTGGTGTCTTGCGTAGTTCGACGCGGGAGTACCAGTGCGCGACTGGGTCACCGGCGATCGAGACGATGCCGCCGTTGCGGGTCTGGGTGATGTGGCTGTTGGTGGCATTCCACGGTCCGACGCCGTAGATGTCTTGGAACAGACGGTTGCCGATCACCCGCGCGTTGGACTCCGGGTATGGGATGACGCCGTACATGACCAGCTGGTACTTATATCGGCCGTCGTCGATCTTCGCGTGCGCTTGCCCACTACCGAGGCCGAGACCAGTGGCGAGGCCGGCGGTGATGAGAAGTCCGGCGACGATGGTCTTGACGGCGGTGGAGAGTCGAGCTGTTTGCAAAAGCATGAAGTCACGTCCTGTTCGGTGTCGGTTGCTGGTGATGGGTGCGCGGGTGTGGCGGTTCGCTTCTATCACGAACCCGGGACAGGCGATGCTGGTCGCGCGTGGCGAGCCACGCCTGTCCGGTGGGTCACCGCTGCGGGGTGGGCTTGTGCTCCTGGGGACCTGGTGATCTTGACGCGGCCGGTTCTTGTGAGCGGTTGCCCCTTGTCGTCGAGTCATGTCCGAGGCGGCCTGCTCGAGATCAGCTCCGGCCGGGCCGACAACCGCATCGGGGGTGCGACAGCGAGCTCGCACCTGCCATCGCCTCCGTCTGCGCGCGGTGAACGTCCCTGTCGCCTCACAGGTCCAGGTCCGGGTCGCGTTGGGGCTGTGTCCCGTTATCGAGTGGGTCGTGGGGCGGGGGCTGTGATCCGGTGTTCTCTGTGCGTTCTGCCTCTGGTGGGGGTCGGGTGTCGGCGAGCAGTGTCCCGATTCCCGGTTCTGCTGTGGTGGCCTCCTTCTCGGCCTGGTAAAGCTCCGCTTGGCGTTGGTGGGAGCGCTTCATCACGGCGATGTACTCGTCGGCATGGTCGAGTCCTGCTTCTTCGACCATGACCGGTGTCGGGTTGAGTTCCAGACTCCAGCCGGGTTCACGACCGGCACTACGCATCCGTTCCTCGGCAGCCTGGCGGGCGGCGACCGCTTCCTCGGACTGTTGGGCCCGTTCGATCTCCATCCGCAGTTGTCGTAGCCGAACCTGCTTGGTCTGCAACTCATCCGCCCGGGTGAACGGTGCGTCGATACGCGGAGCGTTCACCTCGACTTCGCGGCGGTAGCTGGCGATGTCGGCGACCAGTTGAGCACGGGTGTCGTCGAGGCCCGTGTACAGGTTCTCCAGACGGGTGGCGAGCCCCGACGCGGTCGCGGTGCGCCGCTCGGCAGTGGTGAACACCTGGGAGGCGTCGAGGGTGAACCCTGGTCGCCCAGGACAATCGAGCCACACGTGGACCTTGTCCTGGGCGAACTCGCGCGAGACGTGCGCCTGAAGCCCTGACGGTATCGACGCGATCGGCATGGCATGCTTCACGCCGGCACCTTTGAGCTCGTGGTAGACCGCGGTCACCCGCGACAACAGCGCCTCGGACCGCTCCGGACGCTTCGATAGAGGACGGGCCCCGGTGACGACGAACTCCTTGCCGGCATCAATCCACTCCTGGTGACCGGCCAGCAGAACGTCGAGCTTGGCGATGTTGTCTTCCAGCCGTGGGATGGCCCGGTCGGCGGCGGCCACGACGCGTCGCGCGTGGGAGCGGGAGTCGGCGTGGGCGCTGGCCAGTGCGGACAGGCTTTTCACCTCGTCTTCCAGGGTGGCCATTTCGAGGAACCGTTCGTCGCCGGTCGCGGCGGCTTTGGTCGCCGCAGCCGCTTCGGACAGTGAGTCGTCGGCGATGTCGTCGACTTCGGTGACGTCGTCGAGTTGGCCGCGTTTGGCCTGTTCGATGAACGCCGCCTTGGACTCGACTTTCGACCACATGACGGTGTCGGTGGTGCCTGCGGTGACGTAGTTCAGAATTTCGATCCGCGGATTCTGGTTGCCCTGGCGGATGATCCGGCCTTCGCGTTGCTCGAGATCGGCGGGCCGCCACGGTACGTCCATGTGGTGCAGACCGATGAGGCGACCTTGGACGTTCATGCCGGTACCCATCTTCGAGGTCGACCCGACCAGCACAGCGATCCGACCAGCGCGGCAGTCGGCCTGCAACGCCAGTTTCTGCGACGGCGACTTGGCGTCGTGGATGAACGCGATCTTCTCCGCGGGCACCTGATACTGCTCGACGAGAAGGTCTTTGAGGTTTGAGTACACCGACGGGCCGTCGGGCCGCGGGGTGCCGCGATCACAGAACACTAGCTGCAACGCCCCGCGGATCGGGGACCGCTCCCCTTCCTCGGTGAGGTATTCGTTGTCGGCGTTTGCGTGGTAGATGCGGGCGACCTGTTCGGCCACGGCATCGGCGCGGGTGTTTCCCGGATCCGGGTCGAGGTTGGCCAGCGCCGGGTCGAGCGCAACGTTGCGGCCGTCGTTGAGGATCTTGAGCACGTTGTCGATGTCGGCGCGTCGCGGGTCGAGATTGTCGGCCCGATAGTCCAGGTCGGCGATGAAATCGCGCCGCTCCTGACCGGGTGTGCTGGTGATGATCTGCCGCCCGTCATGGGTGGGCAGATTGGCTGGGACCTGTTCACGGACAACGACGTCGGTGTACTGGGCGGCCATGGCGAACATCTCTTTGGGGTTGGCGAACGCCGACACCTTCGACACGACACGCAGTTTGGTGCCGGTGGCGTTGGGGATCGTCTCGGAGCGGGTCGCGGTGAACGACGCCGCCCAGTCGGTGATCGAGCGGACCCCGGCCGCCTCCAGCACATCCGGGCGTAGGTATTGCTGCATCACCCACGACTCGGCGAGTGAGTTCGCGATCGGGGTGCCGGTGGCGAACGTCGCGACCCGCTCAGCGCCCGGGGTGATGACCCGCCCGGCCGCGACCGCCTGGTGTTGGCGGCGTTCACGCAGGTAGTCCAGCTTCATCGACAGGTCCTCGGCCTTGTTCGACCCGGTCAGTGACAGCGAGTCGATCGCGCACTGGCGGCCCTTGTTTTTGTACTCGTGGGCCTCGTCGACGAACAGATAGTCCGCGCCGGTGTCTTCGAACAACACCCCGTGGTCCTTCTTGGCCTGATCGGTCGCGGCGTCGAGTCGTTTCTGGAGCTGTTTCTTGGCGCGTTCGATCTTCTTGACGGTCGCCTGGGTCATGTCGCCTGCGCTCGCAGACAATTCGGCGTCGAGTTCGGCGAGCTGGCCGGCGATGTAGTCGACACGGCGTTGCGGGTGGACCCGGATCGCGGAGAACACCGAGGCTGGGATGATGACCATGTCCCAGTCGCTGGTCGCGGTCTGGGCGGCGAACACGCGGCGGTCTTCAGGTGACATTCCTTTGCGCCCCACGAGCACGTTGGCCGCGGGGTACCACATCTTCACTTCTCGGCCGAACTGCTCGATGAGGTGGGTGGGCACCACGATCCACGGCTGATTCACCAGGCCGCGGCGTTTGAGCTCCATCGCCGACATGAACATCGTGCCGGTCTTGCCAGCGCCGACCACGTGATCGAGCAGCACCGTCGGCTCGGCGAGAATCCGCGCTACCGCATCGCGTTGGTAGGGGTGCGGCTCGAATACCGGGGACAGACCGGGCAGTGCCAGCCGTGATCCGTCGTGTTCGGGGCGGACCCAGGTGTTGAAGCGGCGGTTCCATTCGGCGACGAGGCGGTCGCGGCGCTCATCATCCGACCACAGCCACGACCGGAACTCGGTGGTGATCTTCTCTGCTTGGACCTGGGCGAGGATGGTGGCCTGGGCATCGACTTCTGGTGCCCCCTCTTCCTGCGCCGGCCCTGAGTTCTTGACCACGATCGACCGTTGGTTGAGCAGCATTTCGGTGATGTCGATCGCATCGAGCGCCTTGTTCTTCCTGTCCGCATTGTCGGCGCCGTACTCGGTGCGCATCAGCGCGCTGTTGCGTTCGTCAGGTGGCACCTCGACGCCCCACGAACCGGCCGCGCGCGTCACTCGGGCACTCGTGGCGCCGAAGGTTTCGCGCACGAACGCTTCGTAGTCGCGCGGCTCGATCCAAGTCGGTCCGAGTTTGACTGACCCGATCTGGGAGGGTTGCTTGTCGTCCGGAATCACCTGCGCCAGTGCTTGTGTTAGCTCTGCCCAGTCCCGGTTACCGGGATCGGCGCGGGCGGCTTCGGCGGCGCGGGCGTGTTTGGCGCGCACGTTGCCCGACAACGCTGTGGGCGCGGGTATCAGATCTTCGGGCATGTCTGGATCGGCGTAGACCAGCCCACGGATCGACTCGCGCGCTTGGGCGGCGGGTTGGTCGAGCAGTTCGGCGACGCGGTCGAGATCGACTCGGCCGCGTTCACCGAGACTGATCGCGACGGCTTCGGCCGGGGTGTCCGCGCGTGACACCGGGACCGGCGCGACGACGACGTCGCGGGAGAACACCGCGGTCTTGCTGACTGTGCCGGTCTGGTCGTCGTAGCGTTCCAACGCCAGCACGCCGGCCATCCCCGGGTCGGCGCGGACCGCCTCGAGATGGGTTTGGCGCCGCGAGGGTGCGCTGACCTGCCATGCCTTCTCATCGAGCTCGGCCGCCACATCCTCGGGCAGGGGGCCGGGATAGTCGGCGCCGTCGGCGTCGCGATTGGCGGTCCGCCACTTGCCTTCGAGTTCTACGAACTTCTTCGCGGCTTCCTCGGCGGTGCGTTCCTTGCCGCCCACCAGCTTCGCCCGGTTCACCGGGCCGTAGGTGTTGAGGTAGGCGTCGTAGACCTCGTTGAGGTCCGCGCGCAGCGCGTCACGCTCTGCGCGGCTGCTCTGGGTGCGTTGGGCGGCGATTGTGGCCGCGAACAGGTCACGCAGCCGCAACAGGTGTCGGGTCTCGGTGGTGCGGGTCGCGGGCACCTTCATTGGCTCGTCGCCGTCGATCCCGCGGCGGGTGAACACCCCGGTGGTCTCGTCGTAGCTGACGTGCCCGATCGGGATGTCCTCGCCGTAGAGGGCGTCGGTGTCCAGGGCGCCGGCGGTGAACTCCATCCCGGCTGTGGCGGTGTCGTCGGCGAGGAACAGTCCGTCGCCGCGTTCCAGTGCGGCGTCGACGATGTTGGTCAGTCGGTCGTCGAGGTCGGCGGCGACATCGTTGCCGGGGTCGGCGGCCACGACGAGCATCCCGTCGCGGTAGAGCCCGCGATCGACACGCATCGTGCCCAGCACATGCTCGGGGTGGGTGGTGAAGTAGCGGTTCACCCCAATCTCGGTGGTCTCGCCGGTCCGGTCAGGGAGGGCGACGAGGTCAGAATGCAGCCAGTCGGCGTCCGCGGGTGCGGCGGCGTCGGACTCGCGGCGGCGGAACACCAAGACGTCGGTGACGACCTGGGTGCCGGCGACCCGTTCGAATGCGGTCGAGGGCAACCGCACCGCGCCGACGAGGTCGGCGACGGCGTGCATGTCGCGGCGCGCCTTGTCCGAGGCCGCGTCTAAGGTCCCGGCGGTGGTGATCGCCATGACGTAGCCGCCGGGGGCGGTGAGGTTGAGCGACTTGAGAAGGAAGTGGTTGTGGATGCGGTGGCGGGCCGGATTGTGGATCGGGTCGTGCACCGTGAACCCGCCGAACGGGACGTTGCCGATCACCGCGGCGAACGAGCCGTCCGGGACGCGGGTGGTCTCGAAACCCTCCAACCGTACTTGGGCGTCGGGGTAGAGCAGATGGGCGATCTGAGCGGTCGTCGGGTCGAGCTCCACCCCCACCATCTGTGCGCCGGGCGGGGCGAGACCGATGAACGTGCCGCTGCCGCAGCCGGGTTCGAGGACCAGTCCCTCGTCAAACCCAGCGCGACTCATCGCCGACCACATCGTCTGAGCGATCGCGGGATCGGTGTAGTGGGCGTTGAGCGTGGAGGCCTTCGCTTGGCGCCACTGCTCCGAATCCAACAGGACACGCAACTGGTCACGTTCGGGTGCCCACTCCGACTTGGACTCGTCGAAGATGTCGGCCGCGGCACCCCACCCCGACCACCGCGCCAGGACCTCGTGCTCGGCCGCTGTCGCCGGGCGTCCGGTGCGCGCTGTCTCGATGAGGACCTCGAGTGCGGCGATGTTGGCGCGAGCACGCGACTTGGCACCAGACGGCACCAGCACCGTCCCCGGATGCGTGAACCGGGTTGCAGGCCCCACATCAGCAGCTATAGACGTGGTGGTCTCGTCGATGGCCGCGGAGCTCGACGGCTCCGGTTCCGGTGTGTCCGAGTCGGGGGTGGGGTCGGGTTCGAGGCCGGCCACCACATGGTCGGCCTTGACGTAGACGACCGAGCCGTCCGGGCGGCGTGCCGGGGCGACTCGGGTGCTCGCCCACGCGGTCAGCGGCAACCCCGTCTCGGACTGCGGCACCTGCGGCAGCGCGTCGTCGGCCTTCGGCGGCAGCGGCGTGCCGCCTGGGTCGACGACGGCGGGGTCAGTCGGGATCCGCAGATCGTCCAGCGACTCAAACAGCAGTCCCTGGCCGTCGTCGACTACCTCCGCGCGGGCTCGGCGTCGGCGCGATCCTGATCGGCCAGCGCTGCGGCCACCATCGCGGTCAGCTCGGGAACCAGCGGATGTTCCGGCCCGTCGGGCACCGGCAGTCCGTCGGTCAGACGTGCTTGCAGCAGCTGTTCGGCCCACACCTGAAACCGCGGCGTCTGCTCCGGCCACACCTGCTCGGTCAGTCGTTCGGTCTCCGGGGTCGCCTCGATCGCCCACGCCGTCAGCCACCGCTGCATCCCGGTCATCGTGTCCGGGTTCGGCTCGTCGTCCGGCTGGTCGTCGTCCTCGGGACTGCTGAATCCCTCCCACAACGTCGCCAGCACCGTCTCCTCCGCCGAGTACCGGGCCTGCTGATACAGCCGCTGCGTCGTCAGCACGTCCGGGTCCTTGCCCCCGTGCTGGTCCTTCCACGCCGCGATCGTCGCCAGTTCCGTCTGTGACTGCGTCTGAGCGATCTCGGCCTGCAGCCGGGTCACTTCCGCGGTCAGGAAGTCCTCGAACTGCGTGCGGTCCATCTGCGTCAGTTCCTGGGCGTACCGCTCGGTCAGTGCCGTGCGCAGATCGTGAAACATCGGTGTCCTCCTCGGTGTGGGTATCCATAGTGCTCTGCGGTGCCGACATCCGCTGCCCGGATGGGTCGGTGTCGGCGAGCAGATCGAACAGATTGGGGGCGTTGTCCTCAGGGGTGGCGTTGCGTGCCATGCGTCGAGCTCCTACCAAAGTGAGGTCCACTCCCGGCCCGGACTGCGCCGGGGCGAGGGTGGGTGGCTATCGTTTCTCACTGGTCAGAGGCTCGATCTCTGGCCGATCAGTGCCCTGGCAGGTGTGTCCAGCACCTGTCAGGGCCTGAGTCATCTCACGGCGGGTCCTCGCCGTCGCCGGGATTAGGCATCAGGGCACTCGACCAACGGTGCGGGCTGGGTGGTGATCCGTACGTGCGTGGCGTGGTTGGCGATTGGGCTGCCGCGGTCTTCCATCGGTTGCGCTCGCGGATGCACGGTCGGGTCGCCCGGCCAGTAGGTGCGGTTGAACAGCACGTACTCGACGCGGTTGACGGCGGCGTCGCGCTGCACTGCGGTAGCGATGCGGGCACCGAGAGCGCGGCCGGCATCGGTGGCCCAGTTGTTGATCCCGACTAGCACCACGCGGCCGCGGTCAGCTGGTGGGCTGGTATCGGTGGTCGGGCGTACCGATACTTCGGTCTGCGGATACTGCTCTTGCAACCGCTCAGCCAGGGCGACCGCGGTCTGGGTGCACCCCACGGTCTGGGGCGACGATGACCTGCCCCTATCACCGGCCGCGCAGCCTGCGACTGATGTGACGCCGATCAGCGCTGCCACCAGCAACGCCACTGGCTGGCTGGCCATGCGATACCGGCCGCCGACAACCTGTGTCGCCATCGCTCATTCACCCCGCAGGTGGCCGTCGGACTCGATCGACTCGCCGATCATCTGGCCATCCCGGTGGCCGTCGTCAGTGCCCGCAGCGGCGCGGTCCTCGGCGAGTGTGTGTAGCCACGACCACACCTGTTCGCCCCCGTCGGAGGTCCAGAGGTCGCGAATCGCGAGGAACAGACCGACGATGACCGCCGCGATGCCGATGTTGGCAAGGAAGGTCGACGACACCGACCGTCGGTAGGGCTGCCAGCCGGGTCCCATCGCTGGACCAGGAAACGATGCGAGAGGGATGGCGATCACGATGGGTCTCCTTCGGACGCGGTGATGTGGAGGTGTCGGTCAGTCGTCATGGTGTGCTCCGTCGTGATCAGGTCTGTGGTGGTGTCTGGGGGGTGGGCGGCGTTGACGCAGTGCGGCTTTGGTGACGACGATGACGCCGGTGATGGCTCCGACCATCAGCAGCACGAAGCAGCCGACGAGCGCCCAGTGCACTAGTGGTGTTGGTGGCATGGCTGGCTCGTCTCGTCGTGTTACGCGGCGGTGGTGTGGTCGGCGGGTGGGTCGAACCATCCGGGCGGTGGTGGAGTGCTCGCGTCGGTGAGTGTGTCTGTGGTGGTGTGTTTTTCGGGGGTGCACAGATACAGCGGACCGTTTTCGGCGGTGAGTGTTCGCCAGTGGGCGTCGAGGTGGGCGGTCCACCACGACGACAGTGCGGCGGGGTCTTCGCTCAGGCGGGCGGTCTCCCACGCTTTCCACAGCTCCTCGAGGCGGATGACGACTTCGTCGTGGCGCCACCACTGCGCGCACCAGCGGGTGTCGCGGTCGAAGCGTCCGGCTTTGATGTGGCTGAGCCAGTTGGTGAACCAGTCGGCGCCGGAGGTGAATCGCCAGTGCGCACGGGGGTCGTCGTCGGGGGTGTCGGTGTCGGGGGTGGTCATCAGAAGGTCCTTTCCCGGGTGGTGGCGGCGAGGGGCGGTGCAGTGGTCAGTGCTGTCTGCTGGGCTGCGCGTTCGGTCGCGCAGGCCTTCTTGGAGGCGTCGATCAGTTCGGCGTAGGGGCCGAGCCAGTAGGAGTTCTTGGTGGTGACGACGGTGCGGTTGCCGGAGGTGGCCAGTACTGCTCGTTCGGCGGGGAGTGCTTTGAGGTCGTCGATACCGAGAATGGGTTCGCTGGACCAGGATTCGCTGGTGCTGGTCGATCCCAGGCCGGAGTTGGAGTGCGAGCGGCTGCGGCGACGGACGTCGCGTTGGCCGATCATGCGGCTCAGGCCCGACAGGTAGGACTCGTTGTTCGATGATCCGGCGTAGATGTAGACGTTTGAGGAGTCCACGAGCATGTCGAGTTTGTCCTTGGACCACACTTTCGCGGCCTGGGCCAGCGATTGCAGCATGGTGACGATGACGATGCCCTGGCTGCCGAAGTGGGAGTACCAGTCGGGTAGTTCGGGCAGCTTGCACACGTTGGCGGCTTCGTCGAGCACTGCCACGACGGGCACCGGCAGGCGTCCACCGTTGCGCCGTGCTTGGGCGACGGAGGCTTTGAAGATGGTGTCGGCCAGGGCGGTGGTCAACGCGGTGGCCGATCCTGCCCCTTCCATCGACAGGGCGTACATGGTGTCGGTGGAGGTGACGAACGCTTGCGGATCGAACTTGGGCAGGTCGTGGCGAATGTCGTTGCTACCGACGGTGTTGTCGCCGTCGAACCGCACACGTTGGGGTGGGAGGACCGATCGGGCGTAGGCGGGCACGGTCATGACGTTGATGAACCGTCGCGCCATGTCGTAGAGGCCGTCTTGCTGGCGGGGGTTGAGGTTGGCGGCGGTGTCGATCTTGGCCGCGGCGTCGTGGTGGCCGTGGCGGGTCAACACCTGGCGGGCGACTTTGAGTTTGGGGTCGGTGAGCCAGCCGTCGACGTGTTTGAGGTCTCCCCCACCGACGGCTGCGGCCAGAATGTGCAGTGCCAGCAGTTCTTTGGCGCCGCCGTCGAAGTAGGCGTCCAGGCGTGATCCTTCGGCGGTTTCGGCGGCGGCGAAGATCGCGGCAAGCTCGCGGGCGTCGGAGAGTTCGTGCACGCACCAGAACGGGTCCCACCACCACTGCTGGCCCTGAGTGCCGGCGATGTGTTGGAGGTCCGAGAGCCAGATGGTGCCGCGGGTGCGTGGTGGTTCGCGCCGTTGGGTGCGATAGGCCCACAGTGCGCGCAGCCCTTGTCGGCTGGTGTCGGCCTTGGCGGCGTGGGTGGTGAGGTCGTTGCGGTCACGGACCCAGCGGGTGGCGTCGTAGATGTCGGGCTTGTTGGAGGTGGCGAACACTGCGCCGGGCGCCTGGCAGATCATCGGGATGGCGTAGCCGGTGGTCTTGCCGCATCGGGGTCCGCCGATGACGAGTCCGACCCACTCCCAGCTCATGTAGAGCGCGGATTTGCCCGATCCGATCAGCGATCCCAGCACCAGCCCGTAGTCGAGGTGCCCGGTGATGGCGTCGCGGCCGCGGAGGCGCTGCGCAGCGTGCTTGGCGTCGCGGGCGGTGATGGCGTGCAGTTCCCGGGGACGAGGAAGAAACTGTGCCACCTGGTCGAACTCACGCAGCACGGCGGTCGCGGCGCGATGACGTCCCACCACGACCGCGATCGCGACGGCGGCGATGACCGTGACCACCAGGAGCACGGTGGAGGCCACCGGCCAGTGGAAGGTGCCCTCGACGGCGGCGGTGGCCGGGTTGATCAGCACCGAGCCGGGCTGGCCGGTGAGCCAGCAGCCCGCCCGCCAGCACACGTAGATGATCGCCAGCAGCGCGAACACGGCGGCGGCGAGGTAGTAGCCGGCCATGGAGTCGTGTTGGCCGCGGTCGCGGCGATGGGTGGTGCTCACAGCTGGGCTCCGGTGTCGAGGGTGACGCTGGCCCCGACCTCGGGGACCGGGGTGGTCTGCCAGTCGCTGTCGCCAGCGGCGATCAACGCGGCTTCGGGGGCGGGTTCGGTGTCGGCGATGAGTTCACTCATCGAGCGGTGCCCGGCCCCGGCTGCGGCGTCGTCGACGTCGATGGCATAGTTCGCGGCCGAGGCCGACACCTGGTCGAGAAGATCGGTGTCGGCGACCTCGCCGAGGTCCTGGTCGCGGTCGCGGCCACCGATGGTGTCGGGGTCGACGCCGGCCTCACGCAGCCGCTCATCCCAGGCGTGCGCCCATTGCTCGGCGCGCTGCGCGGTGGCATTGATCTGAGCTTGCCGGGCGGTGTCACCGTCGCGGGCGGCCTCGGCCGCGGCTTCGCGCGCCAGATCGGCCGCGGCGTGTGCCCCGGCCCAGCGGGCCATCAAATCCGGTGTCAGAGGGTGACGTTCGGCGCTGGTGTCGGCGAAGTGGGGCGGTCGGGCGCCGGTGGCTCGCGCGGTGTTCAGGCGCTGCTGGGCTCGGGTCTGCTGGGAGCGTCGGCGGTGCTGTTGGTTGCGGACCTGGCGCAGTACTTCGTCGGCGTGGCGGCGGGATCGGCGCATGATCGTGCGGATTTCGTCGAAGATGTCGTCGACTTCGCGGCTGGTGTCCTGGGGGACGCTCTGTGGGTCGAGCATGGTGTGCCCTTTCTGTGAGGTGCGGGTTGCTGCTGGGGCGGCCGGTGGGTCAGGTGTCGGCGCGGGGGTAGGTGGCGACCTTCCACTGGCCGTCGACGCGGACGAGATCGGCGGTGACGGTGAACTTCCGGAACGAGGTCACCGTGGCGTCGATGCCGAGCACTGTCTGGATGACGGTGCCGCGCGCGCTGGCCTTGTCCGGTGAGATCAGCACTGCTGAGGCGCCCTCGACGCGGGCGGTGATGACGTCGAGAGATTGCTTCCATGCGCCCCACTGGGCGCTGGGACGCACCGTTGCCGAGCTGTTGGCGGAGTCCAATGCCTGGCCGGTGAGGGTGGCGCGGGTGCGGCGCAGTGCATCGGTGGGTGAGGTGTCGGTGGCGGGTTGCCAGCTGAACATGGTGGTGACGGTGGTGGTGAACACCCCGATCGGCTCAGCGCGATCGGGCAGGCCGGGCGGGCTGCTGTAGTGCTCGCCGTGGTCATGGTCATGTGCGGGTTCGGTGGTGTCGTCGCTGCCGGAGCATCCGGCCAGTGCGGCGATCAGCACGATCGCGAGGACGACCAGGAGGTGGCGGTGGTGGTGGTTCATCGGTTCTTCTCCGGAAGCCCTTGATCGGCGAACTGTTTGGCGTAGGCGATGACTTTCTGGCCGTACGGGCGGGTCTGGGTGTCGTAGTCGCCGCCGGTGGGTGTTCCGCCGGCGTTGAGGACCGCGCCGACTCCGGCGTTGTAGGCGTAGGCGTAGAGAATTTCGCGGCCTTCGGCGGGTTCTTTCACTCGGCCGGAGGCGATTGCGGCGTCGATCTGTTTGGCGTTGGCGCAGGAGAACCGTCCGGCGGCCATGACGGCGTCGCCGATGTCGGTGGCCGAGGCGCGGCCGTTGCCGTCGTCGTCTTTGGCCCAGGACGGGTAGGTGTAGTCCATGAACTGCATCGGCCCCTTCGCTCCTGCCGGGGACACCAGGGAGGCGTTGAACCCGGTCTCTTGCTTGCCGATTCCGCCGAGGAATGCCGAGCTGATCTGCGGGCACAGCAGTCCGGCTTTGCGGAACCACGGCTCGTAGGCCGGTGGGACCCGTCCGGCGGCGAGGTTGTCGACTCCCCCGCCGTGCTGGTCCTCGACCGGGCCGCAGTCGGCGCCCTCGTCAGCGCTGATCCCGCCGGTGACGCCTGGTGCGGTGTAGACCTCATTGCCGCGGGGCATGCCGTGGCCTTCGACGGTGGCGTGGACGTGGTCGAAGTGGTTCTGGGTGGGGTCGCCGCGGTCGTTCATGACGTTGGACTTGCCGACCACCGGGTAGTAGGTCTGGCGCCAGATCGTGTACTCGAGCTTGAAGTGCTTCTTGTTGTCGAGGATGTATTTGTTGACGGCGTTGCCGAGCGCGATCCCTTGCGCGGAGGTGTAGTTGGGGATCATGACGTCGACGGCGCGGCCGGACGGGTGGTCGTTGAAACCGCCGCCGTCGGCACGCCAGCCGCCGATGGTCTGAATCTGCGGGAACTTCGCGGCGATCGCGCGGGCGAGGCGGATGGAGTCGACCTGGAAGTGCGCTTCGGAGCCCTTGGACTTCGGTAGCGGCGGCAACGGGCCCGACGGCCCCGACGGTGCGGGCGGCCCACTGGGTGCGCCCGCGGGCGGGGGCACCGCGGCGGCGTTGAGGAACGTGCCTGCGGGTGCCGGTTTCTTGCCGGTGACCCCGGCGGTCTTGGAAGTGGTCGGCCAGGCGCCCCAGCCCTGGGAACCCAGGACGCGGTTGGCGACCTCCATCTGCTGTTCGCGGGTGGCTTTGTCGGCGGTCGGCGCGTACTGCGCTCCCCCGGCGCCGGTCCAGGTCGACGCCGCGAACTGCAGTCCGCCGTAGTAACCGTTGCCGGTGTTGATCTTCCAGTTGCCGCCTGATTCGTGTTTGGCGACGGCATCCCAGTCGGCGGCGGTGACGACGTCGGAGGCGGGGATCACGCGTGGGGCGGTGAGCACGCGCGGACTGCCCGGTTGGGCGGGCGCGCGTCCGGCCGGGGCGGCGCCGGGTTCGGGGCTGGTGGACACCCACCCGGCTGGATCGACTGAGTGGCCGCCGGTGAAGTCGCGGTGTCCGCCATCCCACACCTCGAAATGCAGGTGCGGGCCGGTGGATTGGCCGTCGTTGCCGAGCTTGGCGATGTGTTGTCCGGCGGTGACTTTCTGACCGGCTTTGACCAGCACACCGTCGGCGAACATGTGCCCGTACACCGTGGACCACACGTGCCCGTTGATGTTGTGGGTGAGCACGATCCAGTGCCCGAACCCCGACGCGGTCCCGGCGGCGGTGACGGTGCCGTCGGCGGCGGCGTAGATCGGCGCGCCGATCGCCCCGGCGAGGTCGATACCTTCGTGCATCGCGCCGTCGCGTGGGCCGTAGCCGGAGGTGATCTGAAAGTCCTTGACTTTCATCGGCTTGACCTTGGCGCCGGGTGAGTGGGAGGCGTCGGCGGGTTGGTCGACACCGCCGGTCAGCGGCAGGCAGGAGTCGTCGTCGCCGGCGACGGAGATGATGAGGGTGCACGAGGCGAAGAACCCCATGACCAGTGCCAGCAGTGGCACCAGCAGTTTGGAGGCGTTGCCCTCACCCACGAGGCAGGTCCCGGTAGTCGGTGGGGTCGCGGTCGAGGTCGCGGACGTGTTCGGTCAGCGCCTTGTTCATCGAGCGCACGACCTCCAGGCGGGTGGCCCATTCGCGGTCTCGGGCGGTGACATCGCGGCCGACCCCGGCCGCCCGGCACCACCGCATGACGCTGTTGGTGCCGGCGCCGATGTTGGCGGCGACGTCGGCGGCCGCGGCGGTCAGCGACAGCGAGGTGCGGGCGAGCAGCTCGGCGACGGCGCGCACTGCCAACCGCCGGACTTCCTCGGGGTGGGCGGTGCGGCGCGGGTTGGGTTCGACCACCCAGTCCTGCACCTGCTCCCAGGCGCTGGGTAGCGGGTCGATTGGGGTGGCTGTGCCCGGGTCGCTGTCGGTGCTCATGCCGCGGCTCCGGACTGGGCGCCGCGGCCGCGGTTGAAGCGCTTGTTGGTGTTGTGCATCTCGGTGGCGCGCTCGGTGGCGGTCAACCGCATCTGCACCGGGATACCGGGCTGCTCACCCTCTTTGATCAGGAACTTGCCCATACCCGGGGGTACGGTGTTGGTTTCGGTGCCGGTGGCGCGGACCCCGTCGGCCCAGTCGGTTTCGTTGATCTCGGAGACGACGGGGTCGTCGATGCCGCGGGGGGTGGTGGCCCACTCGGCGAGGGTGGCGGCTTCTTTCTCGTTGAGGTTGACCTTGCCTTCCATCAGCGAGGCTTCGTCCTCGGGTAGCGGGAAGCACACCTTGACTCGGGCGCGGTCGAGGAAGCCCATGGCGCGCTGGCGATCTTCCATGGAGTCGAACGCCTGGAGGTCTTTGACGGTGTGGGTGGTGAACAGGCTGCCGGTGCCCTGTTCGCGCTGGACGCGGGTGACTTCGTCGACGCGCCAGACGATGCCGTTGCCGACGCCGAGCACCAGCGAGAACTCGTCGCACACCAGGTCGTAGTTGCGGGGTTCTTGCAGGCCGTGATCGGAGAGCAGATGGGAGGCTTCGACGGCGGAGAATCCGTCGGACCAGCACGCCAGGAGTACCGCGGCGCGCAGCTTGCGGGCGTTGGCCGGTAGCCGGGACATGTCCACGCACACCCCGAGGGCGTCGATGTCGATGGGTTCTTTGGTGGGGGCGTTGAAGATCTCGCCGAACTGCCCCGACACCAGCTGGTCGAGCGACTGGCGCAGGTTCTCGGTCAGCAGCAGGTAGCGGTCGACGGCGATCGCGTCATGCGGACGGCGGCCCAGGGCGCCGGAGGCATCGAGGAGGTCCTGGTGGGCGCGACGCACCTCCGGATTGGTGTCGGCGTCGCGGGCGGTGGCGTCGATGAGAGTTTGCGGGACTTGGCGCAGCAGGTTGAGCACATCGCCGGGTAGGGGCGCATTGGTCAGGGTGAACTCGTTGGCCGTGCCGTAGAGCACCCGCAACGCGGTGGTCAGCAGCGTCTCCTCGTGCGGGGCGATCGGGCGGCCGGAGCTGATCTCAAGGAGCCCGGTCGCGGCGGTGACCTGGCGGGCCCGCATTTCGCGTTCGGCGAGTTGGCGTGCGGCGGTGGGCAACCGGGCGATGAGGTTGCCGAAGGTGCCAACGGCGAGGGGGTTCATCGGCGAGTCGAATCCGACGCTGGTGACCTGCGGGGTGACCGGTGTGATGCCGTCCTCGCGGTGCTGAACCCGGCCGTCGCTGTCGTGGAGGACCATCTGGCGCATCATGTTGACGAAGTCGGGGCGGTGATCGCCCATGATGAGCGGGCGGACCCCGGTGGCCAGGTCGTGGCACACAATGCGCCGGTTGAGGGTGCTTTTTCCGAATCCGTTGAGCCCGAACACCATCGCTGAGGGTGCGGTGATCTGTCCGGCCTCGAACCAGCCGATCTGGTCGAACCCGACGGGCTGTCCGGTGTCGAGGTGCGAGCCGACGGGCGCGCCGTCCAGAGGTGCCGAGGCGCCGATGGGGAACGGGTAGAACCCCGGCACGTGCGCGGTGGTGCCGCGCAGCTCGTTGGGGCGGCGCACGTGGGCGACGCGGCCGCCGCCACGCCCGTCGAAGCCGCGGTTGGTGCGGATCAGGGTGGGCACGTCGAACTGGATCGGCCGGGCAATGGCGGCGTCGTGGCGTTCCCGGCGGCGGGTGTCGTTGTCGAGTTTCTGTCGGGCGAGGTAGCCGCTGATCCCACCGCTGCGGGCGGTGTCGAGCAGGTCCTCGCGGGTGTCGTCGTCGTAGAACGTGGTCGGCTTCGTCGAGCGTTCCTTGGTGCTCGGCCGGGTGGCCGAGGCCGCACCAGCATTCAGGCGCAACGTCGACGGCGTGGTGTCGCCGCCGGTGGCGGTGGTGGTGGCGGCCTTGTGGAGGTCAGTGACAGTCATGGTGGGGCGTCTCGCAATCGGTTAGCGGTGGCGGTGGCGCAGGGCTTCGTCGGTGATGTCGCCGTGTTCGGGCAGCAGCACCCCCAGCCCGGTTCCGGCGGCGAACAGTTCGGCGTGGCGGTCGTAGCCGTTGCGCACGCCGAGGCGGGCGAACAGCGGCAACCGGGCTCGTAGGGCGTCCACCGACGGCGTGCGGGGACGCGGCTCGGTGATCGTCAGCGTGGCGCCGAAGCGCTGCAGCACGGGCTCGAACGTGAGCCGAATGGGGTCGTCGGGGTGAATGGTGTCGGCGATGCAGGTCGCCCGCCAGGTGATCGCCAGCCGGGTGCGCGGGGTGGTCGGGTCACGCTCGAGCAGCTGGGCCAGGACCGAACCCATGGCGTGTGGCGGTTCCAGCACGTGCGGGGCGATCACCCAAGTCGCCGACAGCAGGTCGTTGTGGCAGAACACATCCCGCACCCGGTGTGGTGTCGAGTCCGGTGCGATGTCGGCGAACGTGGGCGAGGCGTCATCGGCCAGGCCACCGCGGTAGGCCCGTACCCCGACCGCGGCGACCTGCGCTGCGGTCAGCGGCGTGGTGTCCAGCCCGGCGGCGTGCAGGGACCCGATCAGCGTGTGCAGGCGTCGGCCCACTTCCACTGCCATCTCGTCGGGGGTGGTCTTCATTGCCGAGGTGGCCGCGACGAAGGTGACCGCGAGATAGGTGTCGGTGGCGAGGTCGGCGACGTCGAGGCGGTAGTGGTGCTCTGTGTCCAGCCATTGCCGGTGTGCGGTGTCGGTGCGCGGGAAGGTATCGGCGACGGCGGTGACCGCGACGACATCCCAGGCGTCGGCACCGAAGTCGATGCGGGTGTAGTCGCACAGTTGTTGCCAGTCGCGCAGCGTCGCGCCGGTCGCGGCGAGGATCACCGTGTAGTGGCCGGTGGCGTGTGCCCGGATCAGGCCGTAGTCGTGGCCGCCGGCCGAGCGGTGCTCGGTGATCGACAGGACGGTGTTGATCTGGGGCAGGGATGCCGCCGAGGAGGACAGGCGGGCGCGGGAACGCTGCAGCAGCGAGG
The DNA here is from genome assembly GCF_001942325.1 of Gordonia sp. CNJ-863. NCBI lineage: Bacteria > Bacillati > Actinomycetota > Actinomycetes > Mycobacteriales > Gordoniaceae > Gordonia > Gordonia sp. CNJ-863. The sequence goes on along the minus strand of NZ_MKKG01000001.1, from coordinate 95,673 downwards.
TCAGGGCGGGAAGCGTCGGCATCGCAGGGTGGTCCTTTCTGTCCTGGTCAGGCGGCGAGCTTGTCGGAGACGGTGCTCTCTTCGGAGAGCACGACACCGAAACCCAGTCCGGCGCAGAAGGTGACGAGTTGTTCGTCGCGGGTCGGTTCGAGTGGGGTGGCCGCCGAGAGGCCCAGATCGGTGACGAGGGTGTCGATCTTCTGGGTGTCGGCACCGATGGGGCAGGTGGCGGTCACGATCATCGACACCCGGGTCACGCCGGCGCCGCGGGCCTGTTCCTGGCGGGCACCTTCGGCGCTGTCGAGGCGCACGAGTGCGCGTTCGGGCAGTTTGCCGACGTTGGTGCGCACGGCCTGGCGGGCATCGTTGTGGTCCTTGTTGACGATGGTGGTGGCTTGGGCCGGGGTGTAGGGCTGGTAGACGAAGGTGACTCGTTTGCGCGGTACGTCGCTGTGCGGGGACAGCAGATCGGCGAGCACGTTGGAGTCGAACGGCGCCTCGGGTTCGTTGCGCATCGTCCACGACATCGACTGCGCCGCATCGTGAAGCAGGCGGCCGTGCTGGTCTGAGGCTGAGGTCGGTCCGCAGTCTTCCCACCGCAGGCGCATCGGTTCACCGCTCATCAGACCGATTTCGAGGTCGAGCTCGTCGGCCGGGGAGAAGCTGCGGCGGGCGATGGCGCAGATTTCGCGTTCGAGCATCGGCCGTACTCGCAGACCGGCGGCGTGGCAGTAGTCCCGAATCCGTCCGAGGCGGCGCGCCAACTCGTTGCCCATGTCGGTGGCGTCGCGTTTGCGGTGCATGGTGTCGGCGCGCCAGGTCAACCCGATCCGCGCTTCCAGGCGCACTTCGGCGGTCGGTACCGCTTCGGTGGCTTCGATGATGATCTTGCGGGCCAACGCTGGCGCAGTGTCTTTGAGTCGCGACCGCACGATGCTGGAGGCCCGCATCCCTGATTCGGGCAGGGTTTCCATGGTGACCGTGGCGGCCACGAAGTCCGGTGATTGCCCGAGGAAGGTGAGCATGTCGCCGAGGCGGGCAACCCAGCGGTCCCGCACGGGCTGGTCATTCCACTCCCCGCCCTGGGGCCAGGTCCGCAGTACCAGGGTGTAGAAGTTCTTCGACGACAATTTGATCAGACCGAACGGTGCCGATCCGTCGCCGGGTGAGAAGTTGAATGTCTCGGCGGTGGCCAGCGGTCCCGGTGGTGGGGTGCCGTCGGGGATCATGGTGAACGGCCCCGACCGCACCAGGGTCTCACCGGCACGGCGCGACTTCGACACCGCCCGTGCACCCATGCCCAGCTCCCAGGCTGAGCGGCCTCGCAGCGACACGACCAGCGGCACGAACAGCACAGCCAGGGTGAACGGCAGCCCGAAGAACTTGATCACCCCGGGCAGCGGCAGCATCAGCCCGACGACGGCGATGAACAGGAACCCGAGCAGCACCATCGTCGAGAACATGGTGAACCCGAATGCGCCGGAGGACCGGAACGCCGCCGCGGGGCGGTACAGCAGTCGGCGGGTGCCGGCTTTGTCGGTCATGACAACCTCTTTCGACAGTCAGAGAGATGGGTCGGTGGTGGCTAGTGCGCCATGGCGTGTTCGTTCCAGCCCGAACGCATCGGCGGTGGACTGCTCAGGGACGGGTCAGCACTGGTGGTGGCTTCGACTTCGGATTCGACGCTGTCGCTGACGGTTTGCATTGCTGCCCCGGCGAGTCCGCCGGCCGATCCCATCGCGTCGCCCAGCCCGGAGGTGGGACCGCCGCCTCCTCCCCCGCCGCCGGAGCTGGCCTGGCCGCCCTGTCCACCGGAGAGGGCGGGTTGGGCGCCGGGCCCGCCGCCACCGGATGGTGGTGGTGGTGAGGGTGCTGATGCCGTGGAGATACCGCCCGAGGGTCCGCCGCCGCCGCGACCGGCGATCGAGGACATCCCGCCCGCGCTCGCGCCGCCGCTGGCCCCGGCGGTCGCCCCACCCGAGGCGGCCGCGGCCGCGACCTTGCCTGCCGCGACACCGGCACCGATGGCCGCACCCGCTGCTGCGGCACCTGATCCGCCGCCGCCCATGCTTGCCACGGCGGGGGCGATCAGGCGCATGAGCGCGGGTAACACGAACGCGCACAGCATCATCAGCACCATGCCCAGGACCACCTGTTGGGCGTTGTCTTTGGAGGCTCCGGCGCGAAAGGCCACGAAGTAGGTCAGCGCGCCCACGGGTTTGAACAGCAGGAATGCCACCGACCACGCGATAAGTCGCTGGTAGCTCTGCGAGCCGGGTCCGGTGCCGGAGAATGCGGCGGCCACCGGTAGCGCGGCGACGACCAGCAGCAGCATCGCCTCGCGCACCACCAGCAACGCCAACTGCAAGAAGGCTCCGAGGAATCCGACGAGGGCGAAGATGCCGATGGCGGTGGTGCCCAGCGCGGAGTTGGTCAGCAGGTTGAGTTTGAGGAAGTTCTTGATGACGTCGCCGTTGCCGCCGCCGGCGGTCACTGATTCGCTGACCAGCCAGTTGGAGATGCCGTCGGCGATGCGGCCGCCCACGGTCAGTGCCAGCGGGATCGCGGCGGTGGCCATCGCTGAGCGGAAGATCAGTTTGAAGCCCTCTTCGGCGTCATCGGCCAGGGAGCGTTTGCGGTCGATCATCATCCGTAGGCCGAAGAACATCAGCGAGAACGTCAAACCAACGATCTGGATTTGCAGGGTGTGATCATGGACTTCCTGCATGAGGGAGGACTTGTTGTCCAACTGGGGGTTCGGGAGTTTGATCCACCACGCCATCGCCCACGTCAGGACGGTCTGGTAGCCCTCGAGTAGCGAGTTGACGATCTTCTCGAATGTTCCGCCGACCACGCTGCCGGCCACATTGCTCGCGGCGTTGCCCGCGGCGCCGCAGACGGTCCGGCTCAACGGTCCCAGGGCGTCGCACAGCGGGTTCGCTGCGGCCGTGCCCGCACCGGCCCACGAGGACACCGTCGCGGCGATCAGCGCCACCACGACCGCGGCGTGGGTGCGTCGGCCGGTCAGGGCAGCGCGCACACGCCCTCGTCGGCCGGAACGCGCTTCCCGGAGGTGAGAGTCGTTGTGGTGGTTCACCATGGGGTCCACCCATCGCCGGTGGTCGAGATGAGCAGGCGGCTCGGTTCGGTGCCGGGTTCGGGGACCACCCATTTCCACTGACCGTCGCGCCAGACCATGTCGACGCCGACCGAGATGGCGGTGAAGCCGTCGTCGCGGTTGAGAGGTTGGGCGAACTCGACGTGGGCGAAGTCGGTGGAGTAGGTGGTGACGCGGACCGCGACCGGCACATCCCGGATCTGCGCGGGCAACTCAGGGTTTCCGGCATAGATTTGCGCGCCGTTGGTGCGCAGGTTGTCGGCCTCGGGACGTGCGGCCTCGGAGACCACGGCCGCGCGATCGAGTAGAGCGACGTTTTGGTCATCGGGTGCCCAGGTGGCGCGCTGGCCGATCTGCCAGGCGGCCAGTGCCGCGCCCTGCGGGGTGTGGGCAAATCCGGTGGGTACCCCGTCGGTGCTGATCGCGGTCGGACCGTCGGAGGTGGAGAATGGGATGGTCGCGCCGTACACGCGCTGCCACATCAATCCCTTCGGCGGCGGGAGCACAGCCTCAGGGTCATCGGTGTCGGAGGGGTCGGTGGTCTGCGGGAGGACCTGGCCGAGCGGGTTGGTCGGGGTTTCCACCCGGCGGCCGCGGGTGTCGGTGGTGGGCATCCCGAACGCGTCGTCGGGCAGCCGGGTCACCGGGGTTTGCGGCGGCAGCGACGTCGGTGTGTCCGTGGCGGTGACCTGTGGCGGCGGTGCTGACGAATCGCCATCATCGCCGCGGATGGCGACCAGCACGGCCGCGCCGATGACCATGGTCAACACCAGCAGCGACAGCACCAGTGTGGTGCTCTTGTAGCCACCGGACTGGCGCAGTGAGTGCACCGCTGCCAGTCGGCCGAGGTCGTCGTCGCGAGGATCGGGGGTGCTCATGGGGTTACGCTCCTGTCAGTGCGACCATGTCGGTCGGCGTGGCCGAGATCGCATCCACCGGTGAGGCACCCGCCGCGGCGTCGGGCAGCAGCAGCCGCCAGTCACCGAACGCCGGTGCCCACACGACCGTGGTGTGATTGACCGTCATCGAGCGGTCCGGCAGCCGGGTGTAGATGTCGACCGATGCCTTGTCGGGGGTGAACGCGGTCAGTTTCCAGCCCTGCACCTGCGGCGCCTGACCGGCTGGCACGCCGGACGTGGTCGACAGCTGAATGCGGTTGGTGATGAAGTCATCTCGCGCTTGTCCCGGTGCGAGGAGTTCACGCACAACCTGGGGCCACTGGTCATCGAGCGCGACCGAGAGACGCACGATGGCATTGACCGCGGCCAACCCCGCGCCCGGAGGGGTGCGGTCGAACCCTCCCGGGGCGATGACATCGGACATCTCGTGGGGGCCTTCGGCGGCTTGGGGAAGGCGCATCCCGTTGAACTCCACCCACCGCAGATCGGTGGGCGGCGCGGTCAGCGGAATCTGTTGCGGCGTCGACGGCGTGGCCGTGTCGGGCTCTGATCCGCACCCGGCGAGCAGGCCGATCACCGTGCACACCAGGCCGAGGAGGGTGATCGGTGTGGTGATCAGCCGAATACCAGCACGGCCGCCGCGATGTTGCCGGCGATCGCGACCACCCACACCCCGAAGATGATCTTGGTGAACCACTCCCCCGCGGGGATCTGGGAGAACGGATGCTCGCGCACCTTGTCGAAGGCGATCGAGGCGCCCAGAAAGACTAGGTGTAGCAGCGCGAGCATGTTGGCTACGAACACGAACCAGCCGCCGATCAGGGTGATGTTGCTCATCACCTCGGGGGGTAGTTTCGCGTAGGCCACTGTCATGGTGGTGTTCATCGCTGTAGCTTTCGGTCCGCACGGCTCACTGCCCGCCCGCGGCCTGCAGGATCGTGGCGCCCGTCGCGATCACCATCGTCCCGACGATCGCGCCGATCGCGATCTTCACGCCCTTGCTGTCGCCGCGATCGGTGATCTTGTCCCATGCGATGAAGCCGCCGCCGACGACGATCGCCACCGCGCAGGCGAAGTAGGCCAGGAAGGTGGCCCACCCGCCGAAGGTGTTGAGCCGATCAGACAGGCCGGGAATCGGGATGGGGTTGAACGCCACGTAGGTGGTGGTGGCCGAGGCCAGGGTGGACTGGAGCATGATCTCTTCCTTCTCGTGAGGTGTGGAGGGTTGTGCAGTTGTGCCGTTACGGGGTTGTGCTGTTGTCGTTCGACATCACCGCGACCGCGGCGTCTCGCAGGCCCTGGCCGACGGCGGCGATGTCCGGGGCGACGACGGTGCGCGGATCGGACCGCCGCGCGGCCGGCGCGGGATCGGGGCCGGTCGAGGGCAGCTCGTTGAGCGGGGTGTCGACGAGGAAGTCGTGCCAGGAGATGTGCCACACGTTCGCGAAAAGGCCCGACCCGACCAGCAATTCGCGGTCGCGCCGGAGCCGGGCGGTCGGCTTTCCCTTCCGCCCGGCTACCAGCACCAAACCCAGCAACTGCACATGGGCTGGCGCATTGTTCGTCGCGTATTGGCGGGCGGCCAGCGACGCTGCGGCCAGGCCGCGCGCCGATTCTCGCGCAACGAGTACCGCGAACGGTGGCTCGTCGGCCCGCCCGGGCCACAACTGGCCGGAATCGCCGACATGCTCGAGCTGGGCCGCGAGCGTGGATACACCAGCACCGCCGTGGCAGCCCACGGCCGCCACCAGATGCGCCGGTAACCGGGTCGTGCGCCGCCCCAACATCTCCGATGCGCTCGGCGGCAAAATCGACGCACCCCGAATCGCTCCGGCGTTCTGCGCCGCCGACACCGTCTCCACACTCGCGGCCATCGTTGTTATGCCCCCTTCGGCGTGAGCTGCGGGAAGGTGACCTTGAGACCCGGGACGGCCTTCTCGGCGTGCCGGGAGAGGTCGACAGCGGCGTCGGTGACGGTCTTGCGCACCTGATCGGCGGCACCGCCCAGTGCCTTGTAGGGGGCTTCGGCCTGCTCAGCGGTCCAGTTCGCGGTGTAGGTCTGTCCGCCGATGGTGGTCTCGGCGTTGACATCTCCACCGACGCTGACCTGGTAGTGCACCGCAGGTAGACCGGCCTTGGTCGCCTGGTCGGCAGGTAGGTGGAGCTCGAACTGGTTGGCGCCGGGGTTGGGCAGCGGAGCGGGTTGCGGGCGGGGTTGCGGGGCGCGGCGGTTCGGGTCGGGCTGGCCGGGCAGTCCGGGCTGACGCGGGTTCGCGCCCGGATCTCCGGCACCGAGTGCGTGCGCGAGGAGTCCGCCGGCCGTTCCACCGGCCACACCGCCGACGATCGCCGCGGGGATACCCAGGGCGGCGGCACCGATCGCCGCACCGGCTGCGGCGCCGATCGCTGCGCCCGTTCCGGTGTGCGCGCCTGGGAAGGGCACCACCATGGTCGACCCGATGACTGCGCCCACGCCGGTACCGATCAGCGCACCACCGACACCGCCGGTCACTGCGGCGGGCACGCCGAGGGCGACCGCACCTGCGGTGCCGCCGAGCGCCACGCCGATGATGGTGGCCGCGGCCTGGCGGGACGCTTCGTCTTCGGGAACGCCGACCGAGATGAGGCCCTGGGCGATCTTCGCTTCGCCATAGGCCGACCACTCGTTGATCGAGACCCGCTGACGGTCGGTCAGCCAGGGAGCATCACGTTTGAGCTGGTCTTCCTCGACGAGGAAGTTGCCCACGCGCAACGTCTTCGGGGGCGGGGCAATCGGGCGGACCGGCGCGACCGGGCGGGGCAAGGTGTAGGCCCGCGGCGGTGCCGGGTTGTAGACGGTGTCGTAGTTGGGCTGGTTGTACGCCTGCGGATCGGCGTAGGGCCGATACGGAGCTTCCCGGGGCGGTGCCGGAATTGCGCCCGGACCGGGGTTGTAGTTGTAGCTTGGCGCAGTCTGCTGCGGAGGTGCGACCGGTGGGGTTGCGTCGTCGCCACCACCGCCGACGCCGCCCTGCTCGAACCCGTCGTCGGTCTCGCCCTGGTCGACACCGCCCTGTTCGTAGGCTGCGGCAGGGCTGTCGACCAGGAGGGTAGCGCCGAAGGAACCGGAAACCATCAGCGCAGCAAGCACTGTCCCGACGAACGGGGTGGCTGGTGGGGTGGTGCGGTGCCGGCGTTGTGCCCGCGACCGCCGGGGCGGGGTGTCGAACCGCGGAGACGTGACCGCTGGTGAGGTGAGGTACATGGGAGGGGGTGACCTTTCTATTTCTTATTTCGTGTGACAGACGCGATGTAGGTGCGTTCGCCGATCTGGGTGGTGGTGATGTTCTGGACATCGGGGTCGGGATCGCGGGTGCCGTCGGGCAGGATCAACGTGACCTCCACGCGGTAGGTATCGGCGCCGGTCTCGTCGATCGACAGGCAATACCGCGCTTGGGGATTGAGCGTGTCGATGCTTGATTGCAGATCGACAGCGCTGCCGATGCCCTCGACATTGGACGAGGCCATCGCCCGCGCGGCCGGCCCCGAACGCCAGTGGAAGTAGGCGTAGTTGAACGCTTTGATCACGTTCGGGCCCGACGTCAGGTCACCCGGGTCGCGGCCGGTGGTGGTGGACCCTTCGGTGGTCGAGGGGCATTCCACTGCATCGGAGAACGGGTCTGGGGTGTCCATGGCGGCGACCGGATCGGTGATGCCGTCGCCTCCCCCGCCGCCAACGACCGCTTTGATCGAGAACACGATCACCAGCACCGCAACGACGATCACGCCCACCGAGGCGCCCACGATCAGCAACCACCGACGTTGCCCCCGTGCCGGAGGCGCCGGAGGTGGCGTACTTCGAGCGACAGTCGGTGTGGGATAGACAGTCTCGACGTAAGGGTCGTCCTCGACATCCTCAAACTCGACGACCTGGGGGTCCTCGTGGGCGGCGTAGCTGTAGTGGTTGTCGTCGAGGGGTTCGACGTCATCGATGGGTGCGGTGATGTCCTGCTCAGCAGGCGTCGGCTCGTCGTTCCACTCGGTGGGCTGGTCCGGGTGAGGTTCGGCGGTGTGCAGCCAGGTCTGCACACTCGGATCGTTCTGCCAACCGGTACTCATCCGAACTTCACCTCGCCCCCGGGGCGGTATGCGCGGGTCCAGCGATCGCACTCGGCGAGGTGCCAGTGCAGAGGGTGTTCATCGCCGAACACACCGCGGCGGGCCGCGGTCAGGGAGAACGGGTCGATGGTGTGCAGCGTGTTGTCGAACACGTCGCGGTAGGTGGCGCCGACCAGCAGTTCTTCCGGCAACGAACCGTTCGAACCAACCACCAGCACAACGCTGTTCGCGTCGAGACGGTAGCCGCGGTCACCGGGCAGTACGCACCGCGCCCGTTCGTCGTACGCTTCTTTGAGCCGCGTGATGCTGTGGCCGTTGCCCATCCCCCATCGAGTCGACGCGCAGCCGTTCTCGTCGGTCAGGATCACCGCTGTGGCCGGGTCGGTGACTGCGGTGACCAGATCGACGGGACTCAACCACACCGGCTCACCTGCCTGCGGGTTGATGGGACGGCCCGGATGTCCGAGGTTGTGAGAGACATGTCCCCCGAGCGGGGGTCGGATTGCACTGTCACTGAACATGTACTCGCTCCTTCCGGAGTGATTCGCTGGGTGCGTGAGTGGAAGAGAATGGGTCTAGCTGGCGGTGGTGGTTCGACCACCACCACAAGCGCGGCACAACCCGCGCCCGCACACGCGGGAAGGGTTGGCCGAGAGGACGATCAGACTCATTGCGAGGCCCCGCTGAGGAACGGCGGCAGCCCGGACGCGCCGCCGGGAGGTGTGGTTTGCGGGACCGATGAGGCCCCCGAGGGAACTGTCTCGGACGGAGCCGATGGTGACGAGGTGCCGAGCTCCCACGGATAAGCCGGTTCCGACGTCGCAGCGCTCGGCGGCAACGACGTCGTGGTCAACGATGGAAGTGTCGACGAACCAGCAGACCCCTCCCCGAACAGCCACGAGAAGTCATCGCCGCCGCTGCCGCTATCGGGCGAGTTCGACGACCCGCCGTCCTTGCCGGCGATGTCGCGTGCGGCCGCCACAATCCAGTCCCCGATCAACTTCGTCGGGGGCTGGCCTGTCGGTGTGGCCGAGACCTCCGAGTACGAGGCGTGTTGCTTGGCCGCATCCCAGTACTTCAACAGCGAGGACACCTTGAACAGGTCGGAGTTCGCTTGGAACTCGGACTTGAACGCGGTAAACGCCTCAGAGACAAGACGTTCCTGGGTTGCCGGTGGGACCAGCGTGACCGCTGCCTGGCCCAGCTTCGCCCCCAGAATGCCGACGATGGCCAACGGATTCGCAGCACCCGCGGTGGCGATCGCAGCGATCGTGCCCGGAGTAGCGACCGTCTGCACAACGGTCTTTACCGCGTTGAACCCGATCGTGCCCACCTTGATCACCGCCGACAGCGCATCCTGCACACTCGGCAACGGCGTACGCGGGTCCGAGGCCACCGCCAACCGCTCCGACAACGTCTGGCGCGGTTGATAACTCAACGATTCGAGGTTGTTCTCCGACGCCTGCACATCTTCATTGACTACCGGTACCGCGGTCTTCACTGCGGTCAGTGCCAGCGCTTCGGCGATCGTCGACAACGACCCGATCGGATCGTCCGGGTTGAGTTCCGACTGGCCGGCGATGTTGGTGACCAACCGCGCCAACGGAGCATTCGCCGGGGCATCGCAAGCGAGATCGCCAGGCGTGCACGCCGACAGATAGCGCCCCGCGATGGCCTGGTACGACGTGTCCTCAACGTCGCCGACAGGGGCGATACCGCCGCCCGGCGCGTTGGTCGTCGACACCGCCACGACCTTGGACACGTTCGCGCCGCTGGTCCCCGGCACCGGGTCAGGAGAGGTCTGCCCCGGCTTACCGGGGAACAACGGCGCACCCTCAGGTCGGCCGGGATCGCCGAGATTGGCTAACAGAGCCAGCTTGTCGGCGCCGATCGCTGCTTTGCCACCGACGATGTCGTTCAAAACGATCCGAGTGACGTGAGCGCCCTGGGAGTAACCGACCAGACCGAACTTCGTGGCCGGACACGCGGCGGCCTTGTCTTTGATCCAGGACAAGGTCTTGGCGACTGCGCCCTGAACGGACTGCTCGTACGGGACCTTTCCGCCAGCCACAGCACCACCGAAGCCAGCGTCATAGGGTACATACGCACGGTCCATATCCCCGCGCGCGGCCGTGATCGCCGGATGGAGTACCTGGGACAGGAACCCCGCGTCCTTGGACGGATCAGCGTCTGGCGACGACTGGCCGGTGCCCTGCACCGCGTACACCATCAGACCCGGGCAACCCCCCGGCTGCGCTGGCGCCGCCGACACGTTCCCGACCCCGACACTGGCCAGGGCGATAACCGCCGTAGCCATCACCGCCAAGGCCGCCCCCCAGGGCGAGCGTCGCGAGTCCTGTCCACCCCTCTGGACAGGATCAATCACCTCTACACTGGTCACCGGGCCGGCCCCCCATCGAAAGACAGGGAGCTGACCCCTCCGGCGACCACACGCGAGCCGTTCGACGGCAAATCAATCGCGCTCGCGTGCAGTCGCCAACCACCGCTCCGGAGAGGGACTGTTCGACGGCAATCTGACCGTCCCTCTCCGGAGCCTGGGACCCGTGCCATCGATCGAAAGTCGACAGCAACACGCCCAGACCAATCTGGCCCACGAGGATCGGGCTCAAGAAGGTTCGTCATGCGAGTCCTTCACTCCAAGGGTTTCCTCGAAGCTGTAGGAGCAGCCCACCCCAGACGACCGTTGTCAGCCCATACCCGCAGGTACACTGCTCAACGCCCGCCTCGATGCCCGCACATACCGCATCGAGCTGGTATTCACCCGGTCCGGACGCCGTTCGAGTCGCCAAACTTTGCAGCGTCCGGGCCGGGGTCAAACTCGTAGTCTGAGACCCTGTGTCTAATTGCTGTGCATGTGTATCTCCAGTGCATAAGCTGCTCTATTGGCGGCTCAACCCTACAAACGGCTTTCATTATCCGAGCGCCAGTCCGAACTATAACCCGATGCTAAACCGAATGTAAACCGACGGTAGCCTTGCACTAGTGACATTTGGGGAGGGGGCTGCCCCGGAACGGGTCCACGGCGCTTAGAGTGCGGGTGTGGCCGATGCTTTGCGCTTTGGGCGCCTCGTGCAGCGGCGCCGGCAGGAACTGGGACTGTCGCAAGCCGACATAAGCCTCGCCGGCGGGCCGAGTGACGCGACTGTGCGACGCCTCGAGCAGGGTTTGATGGCTAAACCGCGGTTCGTCACGTTGACTAAGCTGGACGCTCCGCTGCGGTGGTCCGCGGGAAGCGCCGCTCGCGCTTTCGAGGGAGGAGATCCGAAACCTCTGCGAGATGAGCCCACGACCGATCTGGCCGCGGGCACGAATGACCCGATCTCTTCTCGCCCCACACGTCCCCTGACGCCCTCTGCGTACGGAGTGTTCATTCGAACCGACGCGCTGGCCGAACTGACTCGGAAGGTGCGCGCTGTCGATGACCTGTCGCCTTCGCTCGCCGAGGACCAGCGCGTTGTGGTGTCGAATCTTCGTCATGCGACCGACAGATTGACCCGAGCGTGGATAATCAGGCAGGCAGAAATAGCGCGTCGTGACGGCACTCTCGCTGATCTGATCCTCGTTCTTGATGATCATCTGCGAATGCCGCCGCCGGAAGGCGAGTCCGCCTCAGACAGCGATGACCTCAACTACTTGAGGTGGCTAGCCGGCTACTCGATGTCGATGCCTCAGGTTCGGCGATACGAAACGCGTTTCGCTGAGTTCGTAGCGAGTCAGTCAGAGCAGGTTGACTGACACGGAGTCGGTGCTCTCCTCATGCGTTGCTAGGTTCGGTGGCCCTGCGGGTCGGGTTGGTCTAATACAACCTCCAACCCGACCCGAGAGCACTATCCGGCAAAACCAGTCTTTAGGCCGCGCAGTCTTTGTTCATCGCGTCGCGCCACAAGACGCCATTGGTGGTGGCAAACCGAAGGTACACCGATACTAGACCGAAATGAAGGGTAAACACCCTGCGCGTCCGTCGAACGCGGGCGAATCCGAGGCTCGCCTGCGGCGGTACGGTTTGGCAATCCCTTGCGTGACCGTTGCGTCGTTTCGTTACGTCTACAGACCTTAGACGCTCTTCGTCGACCATCACTATCGAACTGCGGTGATCGCGCGGACCGGTCGCCCCCTACCCCGCGTGACTGCTGCGACGCCGCGGGTTTGGGTGTGCAGCTCGTGCCAGCGAACCGCCGTACCGGCCGGTAGGGATGAACCGTCCGAGGGGTTGGGCGTACCGGCTTACTCTGAATCCACTGATTCAGACTGGAGGTGGGCTTCTAGAGCTGCCCTGCACAGCTGCGAGCGATTCTCGGCACCGACTTCGACAACTAAGCGGTCTATGACAGTCAGGTTGCGACCCAGCATCCGGAACGTCAGGGAAGATCGCTCCTCTTCGGGTCTGGCTTCGATTCGTACGAACAGCCCATCGTCGTGGTGCTGGCGTTTGAGCTTCTCTACTAACGCCGGCAAGCGGTCATGATTGGCGACAATCGCGTCCATCAATGTCCCGGCGATAGTTGTTTCGTTCTGTTTGTTGTGCGCCTTGGTGGCTGTGCAGAGTGGCGTGGGAAGCGAGAGGGTGACTGGCACCAGCATCTCGTCTGGGCGGGTTTCGACGCGTTTCGGGCGTCGGGTACCTCGCGAGATAGGCCGAGTGGACGCTGCCGGTTGCGGTCGATCGTGCGGTAGCGCTGGGCCGTCGGGTACAGCTGGGATCGCCGCTGGTGCTGCGGCAGGAGCAGATGGCCTACGGGGCGGCGGCCCCGGGACGCCGCCGGTCCTCGCGAGACCGGTTACAGGCTTGCGATCGGTGGCCATCAGGCGGGTGCTCCTTCGTGTGTCGGCTCTGCGGAGGAATCTTGCTCGGTCTCGCGTCGGTCGATCTCCTGGAGGATCTCCTGGGCGAGGAGGACGTAGTCTTCAGCGAGAGACGGCGCGGTGCCTGGCACACGGTCGGGCCGTCTGCCTTCCTTGAGGGCCTTCCAGTACGGCTCGGCGTTGTCGACTTGCTCGGCCAGCTCGTGGGCGAGCAAACCCTTCTCCCGTACCTGAACCGAGGTCATGGTGCTATGGCGCACAACGGAATTGAACAGCGGGGCCACTCCTCCTAGCGCTGCGTCTAGCTTGGCTCGCGCCTCTCTACGAATGGCTTTCGCAGCGACCTCGATGCCGAAAAGCACGGCGCCCAGGACCTCGATGTCGGGGTTTGTTGACCTGGCACTAACCATTTCGTCAGCGAGCTTCTGCAGGCCGTCGATGCTCGAGTCGTCCGGTTTTGTCGGGATGACGATCCAACGTGTCGCAGCCAGTGCCAACCGTAGAAGATGGGGTCGTGTAGGTGGGGTATCGATAATTATAAGGTCATAGTCAGCTGCGATGGGAGTTAACGCATCTGCAAGTTGCCTGTGTGAACCTGGCGAACGCTGAGAACGTCCGATCAGTATCGCTTCCAGATCGTCGAGTCTGCTCCCACCCGGAAGTACGTCCAGATTGGGTCGGTAGTTGACCAGACTGGGTCGTAGTGCCTTCTCCTGCATGATCGCGTCAAAGATTTGTTGTCCAGAATCCCCGGACCCATCAATCTCGTAGCCTAGGTCGCGTCCCGCGTTGCCCTGCGGATCGAGCTCAATGAACAGGACGTGCCAGCCGGCGGCAGCGGCCAAACCAGCGACATTTGTCGCCGTGGACGTCTTACCGACGCCACCCTTGCCGTTTGCGATCGTGACAACCCGAGACAGTGCGGGTTGAGATAGGTGTTGCACTGAGTCCTCCAATGGGGTGGTGCGCATGGACCGCAGGAAGGCGGTACCTCCCGGGCGCTTTGGGGTCCGCTATGCGCAGAGGGTAACAGCGCACATCGGTTCGCGCGGTGTACGACACGCTACGGACGACTTTGCGTTCTACCGCGAGGTCTCCCGTGCGCGACGCCGCAGATACTCACTTGAGCTTGGCAATGATCGAGGCGTTAACAACGACGATGTACCTGGTGGGCGGGCGACATCTACGTCCTGCGTTACGTATAGACATAACTGCTTAGACAGAGCTGCCATCACCGCGCAAGGGTATGTGTTCAGTAGTTCGGTGTGTACATCGATCTTCGTGTACCGCATCAGCGGAGCCGGTAAACGGAGAAACAGTTAGACGCACAACGCTTGCAACGTGAAACAAGTTATGGCGGTGCATGCGGACATGAGTGCTCTGTGTCGCATAGGTCGCCTTGCGAGCGCACGCAAGCAGCCCAGTACTTAGCACTTCACAGCAACGTGTACTGAGTGCGACATGGGCTTTCGTAATCGGGTGGGTACGTTCGTTGCTGCAGCGCAGCGTATGGGGGTAAGGACGCTGCGGCCCATCCCGTACATCGGTGCGGCACTTCACGCTGTATGTATGGCGCGCCGAAAAGTGCAAGGTACGTCCAGGTAGACGTAGGAACGTATTTGTCGGCGTGCGGTCTGACTGGTGGCGGCCATTAACGCAGAAGGTCCGAGCAGCAACCAACGAGGGTGCACTTCCTCGGATGTCGTAGTGCGTGTTAGAAGGCCCATTGGGGGGCGTAGGGCGCAGCTCCGTGACCACAGTGTTGTCCCGATTCATCTAGACGGTCTTGTCGACTGCACTGAGCGCGTGGCTGCGCGCCTTGCAGCGTGAAGTAATGCGTGCATTATTACGACCTGAACAGGCTGTTTGTGCGCATGCGGGTCGCCATCGACGCGGTCGGTAGCCACGTTTGCGGGGAACGAAAGTCGGAAACCAGGATCGCGGATGCGATACCCAGGACGAACAAAAGCTTCGTGTCTGCGCCCGAGAGAGTTTCGCGCTCTCGACTAGGCCCTTGAAAGACCAAGGCGCCCGGTGGCATAGCCACGCAGCTCGGCTGTCGACCGAGTGGCTTGTGAACCGACAGCTCAACGAAGCGGTCCCCGCGCAGACTTGCGCGTCTGAGTGACCTGACCCGGTGGGACGGCTTTGACCATCCGCGACACGGGTGCACAAAGTCATAAAGACATGAGACCACAGCGCAGCTCGTCACGACGAGTTTCGTCCCACCAATGATGACTGGGGCTCGCGTCCGCCTTGCTCGATCGCTGGTCTACCTCGCCGCAGCCATCCGCTAACATGTGACAGCGGTCCTCGAAGTCTGTGGATTGGCCGGGCGGACCCCTTTTTGGGTCACGACACCGACATAGGCCCACAACTGAACCGGGCTCACTCAGGATGACCTGATGCTGACCGGGGAACCAGTGCCACAACTACAAGCGGCAGCTCAAGGCGGGCACCTAAACTCCGTGCTCTACGTAGATCACCGAGTCGTTTCACTCCCCCGGGGGCACCGGTGTCGCCCGCCGGCCCCTCGAGTTCGGCGCTAGGCCCAGTGCCACCAGGCTCTCGGCACTTCGGGAGACTTGCTGAGTGATGGCTGCGGCGGGGTTCCGAGAACTGAGGCGACGTCGTCACCAACCGGATGACAGCCGTATGGGTCGGCCGTATGGGCCGGCGGGAGATGTTCGATTCTGAAGGTGGGCGATCGCGTACCGACGACCCGTTGGGCTGAGGAAGCAAGAATGAACGCTTAGTGCGGCTGACAGGAGTCCTGGCAATCGCGCTGAGACGGCAGACTTACGTAAACGACTCCAGATCGCACCGTGACGAGCTGTCACCCATTTTGGCCCTAGGGGATAGGAAAACTCAATTTCGTCGTTCTGCGGGGAACTGGGAGGCGGTTTCGATTTGCGCAGGTCAACGGTGCGCAAATGCTGTCGTGATCCGGTAACTGTAGTCACGCGCTGGCTCTCGACGCGCACCGCTGGCCGGTGGGGGAGCGGAGAACCGCGGCGGAGTAGATCTTCTGACCCAATCGGCGAACTACTGATGGCCCGCTTGAGGCGCGCCTGTGACTCAGTCGGTGCCGCTTCTACCGACAGGCCGACGGCTTGTCGATGCCTGCCGGTTAGCCCGCTCTATGTTGCTGCTGCGAGGGCTGCGCAGCACGAACTGCGTCCAGCAAGCGAGTGAACTCGCTTGCCAGAACACTCCCGTCTGAAAGCCCCAGGAGCACACCTTCCGCGCGGGCAACGGCTGTGTCTAAGCCAGCGACTGACGAGGGCTCCGGGTTGGACTTGGGTGACGCGGACGAATCGAACGCCGCAAGGTCGCGTTCGAGCATCTGCGCCATCTCGCGATGATGCTGAAGTTGCGCGGAAATTCGTCGAGCGGCGTTCTCGGCGGAGCGCCGGCAGGCATCCGAGCAATAGATTCGAGGCCGACCACGACCCGCGGTCCTACGAAACTCCTTTCGGCACTGCGGGTCAGCGCAGTACGCCGTCACTACCGGAGCTTTGGTCGACCGGTTCTCGATAGCTGCCGGAACTGGCGTGGGTGCGCCAAGGCGCCCACGCCGGCCGTCAGCGGACCGATCCATCCACCCAGTGTGGCATAAATTCGCGCGAAAATACAGCCGCACAACGCAGGTGACCTGCGGAGATGCGAGAACCGCCCTACTCGATGTCCCCTGACCCGCCGTCCAGCACCAACATAAAATCGCGCGGAATTAGCGCTCATACAATTACACCGATGTGATTCGAGCCGACGAGGGGGTGTGATGACTGCAGGACGCGCAGGCAGCACCGGTCCTAGGGTGGCCGCTGCACCGCGGCTCGATCGTCCCTGCGGAAGATCGTGCTCGAGCTTGCGCAGTTCTTCAGCCCAGCACCACGATCGGCCCCTACTCCCGACGACGGTCGATCAACGCCGGTGCCGCGCCTTCGACGCGAACCAGATCTTTCCTACCCTGCGCCACCTTCACGCTGCGCGCCTAGCATCGCCAACCCAGAAGGGAGCCTCCGAACCTTCCGAACGCTGACATCTGAATAACGCGCGAGGTCCAACACAAGGACCCCCCCGATTACCAGTCGGAGGGTCCTTGATCTGAAGTTTCGAGACTGAGTTACCAGCTCGGTCTCACGGGCTCTCGCCCATCCCCGAAGGGACTGTCTTGCCGGACAGATCTCAGGGTAGCGTGCGCCCTCTAGGAGTGCCCGCAATCCCTGTGCTCCGCGTGTCGCACAACCACACGCGGGGAATCGACTGCATTCGTCCGCAGCACTCACCCACTAGTGGGTGGACATGCTGAGTGAATGGAGGCAGTGGTCGCCCCGCTCCACAGTGCGTGTCGACGCAACAAATGAACACAGATACCGATCAGCACCATGGCCAGAACGAATGCCACCGGTGCCTATCGCGACGTATCTAGCGGACCGCCATTCCCGGTACACGCTGCTCGCATTCGACCTGGATGCAGGACCGTACGGTCCCGAGGCCGTTGCTGTGGATGCCAACGTACTTACCGGCGTCCTAACCGACTTGGGTGTGAGCCACCTGCAAGTGCAGTCGGGGCCCTCAGGAGGGCGGCACATCTGGGTGCGCGTCATTGACCCAGGGATACCCGCGGAGAAAGTCGCCGACCTTGCTCGTAGGCTGCGCGCGCACCTTCCAACCCTCGACATCTCTCCGCTTACCAACCCCGTGTCGGGCGCAGTTCGGATCCCCGGGTCTGTGCACCGGTCGGGCGGCAACGCGACGCCACTATTGACCGGACGGGAACTGGGCAACGCCGTCAGGGACATGCAGGCTCGGCCGGCGCCACCCGACCTAGCTGAGTGGCTGATAGCGAGGTTCCCAACAACCGCGCGGCAAAACTCCACGCAGCGCACTACGACTATCGGCCTACGTCTGGTCGGGCAGGGGCCTGCCACACGGGTTGATCGCGCGCGAACCGAACTATCCTCAACTACGGCTGAGCGCCTAGCCACGCGGCTCACAGCCGCCGACGATCGCTCGTCACACGCGTGGTCGATCATGCTCGGGATGGCCGCTAGCGGTTGGTGTTGGACTGATGTGCTTCAACATCTGCACAAGCCTGGACTCGTCCGCTTGCGCGAAGACCTCCGCCAGAACGAGGCGCACGCCCTCACGCAATGGCATAAAGCACTGCGTACTGCTGCCGAGACAGCGTGGCCAAGAGCGCAAGGCGACCACACCGTCGACGACCCAGTCCGCACTCACATTGAGGCTGTCTTCGCTGCAGCGAACTCAGATCCCGCAACTTGGGCACGGAAGGGGTGGGCCAGTGCTGAACGGGTCCTGCACAGCCTCCTCGTTGTGTGCGCTCAGGCGCACACAACGACCGTGAACATCGACGTTCGCCGGCTAGCCGAAGCCGCTAACGTTCACGCCGCAACAGCATCGAGGGCACTTCACCGCCTCCAGGCAGAAGGCTGGATCAGACGAGTCGCTGAGGCGCAGGGGACAGAGTCGGCAACCTGGGAGCTCGCACATGTTGCGTTTGACACAGCTGCAACACAAGGGGAAACACGCCCCCCGTTTGCCAGCTCCACCCTGCGACTCCACCATGCCCACCACGACATCTGGGTTTGGCGAGAAGGTCTAGGCGGAATCGCCGAGAGGATCCATGCAGCCTGGCAGGGTGGTCACGTATCCGTGATCGGTCTTGTGAGTGCCACGGGTTACTCCAGCCGGTGCGTCCGTGCGTGGCTTCGCTACTTCCGGGAGCTGAACCTACTGACTCCCTCCAGGGATAGGTGGGACGAAGTAGCCGTCGCATTCGGATCTTACGGCGCAATGGTCCGACGGGCACAGAGCCATCTCGTCGATCGACTGGTTCGCGACTGGTGGGATGAAGAACTTAGCTGGCGAAAGCAAAGAGGGAAGCGAAGGTATCGAGGTCCGGGCAGAGTGGCAACGGATCCGCAAGCGATCGCACTGCCAATCGCAGCGCCCTCGCGGACACGGTATGGGCGGTTCCCGACGCGGCCCAACGGGAAGGTCGACTATCCGTTGGCTCGTTCGTTGGTGCGTAGTCACATGCAGACAAGTAACGCTGCTTAGGTGTCACCGCGATCATCAGGACTCTGCGTGACAGTCCGACATCACGCCACAGCGAAGTTCCCGCGGGGTCTAAAGAGATAGTGCTGGGCCGGATTGGACGCCTGCTCACGCTGGCACACCTCCGTTGGCGGGCCGTTGATGATCGGCCGGGTGTCGGGTGTCGGGCGTCGAAACTCGGGAACCTTTAGGTGACTACACAGCAACTGACGGGTGTAAGGGTCGCCGCAGCGGCCACCTCTCACCCGATTGGAGAACCAACCTATGGCAACAACTTCGACTCGTCTGCTCGCCGGCGCTGTGCTTGCAGCGGGCCTCGCGGGCCTCGGAGCGGGTGTCGCGACCGCGGCGACGGGCCCGTGGGTTTCGGACTTCGGAATCAACCATGTGCATGGTGGTGCCACCGAAAGTCAGGAGCCCTTCACCTTCAAATTCGGTGCGGAGTACGGCGATCCAGTTGGCAACGACGACTTCACTCGTCGTGGCTACGGTGATCCGATCGGTGACGCTGGGCAGTTGAAGGTTTTCCGCCCCTGACATTCGGGGTGGGTTCGGTGCCCGGACCCGCGGTGGCGGGTCCGGGCACCTCTGTCTGCGGGGAGATGACGACGACGTGTGCGATGTCGTCGGTCAGTGTGCTCGTTGGTCGGCGGTCGTCAGGATCAGGTATTGGGCCGAGGCTTGTTGGTGAGCATCGGTTTTGGTGTTGCCGATGACCTGGGCGCCGTATCGCCCGACAGTCAGTGCGCAGCTGTGTGCTTGGCTTGTTGGGTGCTTTTGGCAGGTGGCGGTGGGCAAGCCTGGTGGGTTGTCGGCGCCGGTCCAGCCTCGGGTGCGGTTGGACCCGAGGAAGCTGTCGAGATAGGTGCGCGCGCCCTCGGCGGTGTCCGCGCGGAAGACCGCCGAGTTCTCCACTGCGTTGGCATCCGAGCCGATCTTGGTCAGCACCTCGAAGTCGGTGACGGGGTCGGTGCTGGTGTGGGCGATGCCGCGTGGCCCGTACACCGCTCCGCGGTCAGGGGAGTCGGGGTTCGCCCGCAGGTAGGCCGCGGTGAACGGCAGCGCGTAGATGAGGATGGCGTCGGGGTCGATCAGCGGAGTTTCACCGTCGGGGGTGGGCGTGAACTCGTCGATGTAAATCTTCTGCTGAGTGATCGCGTTGGCCATACGCACCAACGACTCTCCGCTGCGGAACTGCGTCGTGGGGCCGTAGTACCGATCGAAGAACACATACGAGTCGTGAGCGGTGACAGCCAGGATCGCTGTGGACGCACCGAAATCTTGGATGACAGTTCGGGTGCCCGGCGCCCCGTCGAGCGGCACGATGGGCTTGTTGTCGATTTCGGCGACCGCGGCACTCATTTGCTCAGCGGCGGCGGAGGCGTCGGCAGGGTTGCGATATTTCAGGACCGCATGCCGCAGCAGGTGACGAGCAGCCCCGACGTTGGCATCCCCGTTGTCGGCGGTGGTGACAAATCCGGTGATGAACTCCGCGTTGGCCGGAACGTCGGCCGCGCCCGGGACGACCGCGCGCCCGATCCCGGCAGCGTCGTCGAACTCGCCGACAGGCCATTGCCCATGTGTGAGATCGGGATTGACCTCGAACGGCGCCAGCACGAACTGCGCCATCCGGGTCGCCTCGACCCGCTCGGGGTCGGTGACCGCGCGCCCGAACGGGGCTCGCGCCCGGGTGGGGTAGTCACCGGTGTCGAGGGCATCAACCTGCACGGCAGGGTCGGTGAATGTGGCTGAGCTGGGCTGCCCGTCGACCGTGCAGCCGGCCAGCACTGCGGTCACCGCCGCGGCCGCGGCGATGGAGCGACCGAGGTAGCTGCGCGTCATCGTCGCCTCTCGTCCCGTCTACTTGGCGTTCTGGTCGGCCTTGGTGAGGATCAGATATTGAGCCGCGGCTTTCTGGTAGACGTCAGTCTTGTTGGGCGACTGCACTTCTCCGACGTAGCGGCCGACCTGCACCTTGCAGTGATAGATCGTGTACTTGCCGTCAGCGCTGGATTGGGCAGAGCAGTTGGCGGCCGGCAGCCCGGGCGGTGCGTCGATCTTCTGATCGTCGGCTTCGCTCGTAGCGGCCAGCGTGGCGGCCTGCTCCTTGGTGTCGGCACGGTAGACGATGGAACGCTCGATCGCGTTCGCGGTCGAGCCGGCCGCACGCAGGTCGTTGAAGATGCCGGCCGGGTCGGTGGAGAAGTGCGACAAGCCACGCGGCCCGTACACCGCGCGCATGCTCTGCTGTGGTCGGCCGGTGATGCCGTTTTCCATCTCGGTGTCGGTGTAGGGCAGGGCGTAGATGAGGATGCTGTTCTCGTCTATCTTTGGCGGCTGGAATCCTCCGCCGTTGCCGCGGGCGGCGTTCTCCGCAGCCGTGGGGGTGCGCGGGAATTGGTCGATCAGCGCCGACTGCAACGTGATTGCTTTGCGGGCCATCGGCTCGAGCTGGTCGGAGTGGGCGGCCAGGGAGGAGGCGAACTCGTAGATCACGTACACCCCGTGCGGGGTGTAGGTCGTGAAGTAGCTCTTGTCGTTGCGGGTGGTCTCGAGGGCGTAGGCACCCTCGACCCCCGGCAGGCTGGTGACCGGGCTGTTCTGCTGGCGGGCGCTGACCTGGGCGAGTTGCTGCGCGGCGGCGCGGGCATCAGCGGCGGTTTCGTAGCGCAGCACCATGTTGTGCAGGCCGCGCGGGTTGTCACGTTCGGTCGGCGCGGTGGTGAACAGGGACGAGAACCCGCCGAGCAGTGCGTCGTTTGCCGGGATCACCGCCGCGTCGGCGTTGATGTGTGGCACCAGGTTGCGGCGGCTGGTGATCGGTGCGTTGGATTTGTCCGGGGCGGTCAGGTCCGGGTCGACCTCGAAGGGCACCACGATGAACTGTGCCATCCGCTGGCTTTCGACCTGCACCAGTTGTGAGTCGTCGGCAACACCGAACGGTGGGCGCGGTTCGGTGGGGTAGGCGCCCGGATCGAGGGCGGCCAGATCGACCGTCGGCTCGGCGCTGCCGGTTGTTGAGGATTCGGGTGCGGGTTCGCCGCCGGTTGAGCATGCGGCCAGCATGCCCGCGGTGACCGCGGCTGCGGCCGCGAGTGGGTACCAACGCTTCATCAGGGTCTCGTTTCTCTCCTGCAGCCCCTGCGGCGGAGGACCAACGACCTCACCCGGGCCACCGCTGCACACTGGTGTTGTTCCAGTGTGTTGCTGCGCGAACCCCGAACGGTTCCCCCGAAACCCGGATCTGCACGATCCTCTTGTTCGGCTGCAGAATAGTGCGCCCGCTGTCGTGCCTGCACAGTCGGGTCTGACATCGGGCGGTCGGTGCCCCATTCGAACGGTCGAAACCACCCGTCTCGACCCCTCAGCTCGTGGGACACGCGCTTTAGGGTCGAGGCGTTCTCGATTCCCGGATGAGGAGCCCCCTCTTGATGCCTATCTCGACTCGTGGTGTGCGCGCGGCGGTGACCGCTCTGGCCGTGGTGGCTGCTGGTGCTGGGCTGCTGGTGGCGCCGGCACCAGCCCAGCCGCCGAGAACGTCTACGGTGCGATCGCGATCTCCCAGCGCACCGGCAACACCGCCTATGCGATCAACTACGCCACCGCGTCGGCGGCCAAGCGGGCCGCCGAAGCGAAATGCCGGGCGTCGGATTGCCGGTGGGTGGTGCAGATGGCCCGCAACTGCGGTGCGGTCACCCAGCAGCCCCGCACCTTGCGGTGGGGGTGGGCCTACGCCCCGACCCGACGGTCCGCGGAGGTAGCCGCGGCGAATGAGTCCGGGCCGGGGTCCCGCACGATCATCTGGGCCTGCACCGCCGGCGCCTGACACCCACCGTTTTGCGTTGCCCTGCCGCGTCGACCAGCATGCTTTCCATGACCGGTCGGGGGAACGGCGGCACCGCTACGAGACGATGGTCGGCGTGAACGCGCCCGCAGCACCCCAGACGGGGGTTGACGCGGCCGCGGCGGCGGTCGTGGCTGAGGCGGGAAAAGTGCTGCGCGCCTACAAACACGACGCCGTCGCCGACCTCGCCGAGACGAAACTGCACCGCGCGCCGCAGCGCACCGTGGTGGTGGCCGGCGAGGTGCAGCGCGGCAAAAGTTCCCTGGTCAACGCCCTGGTCGGCTACCGCGACCTATGCCCGGTCGGCGTTGATGTCACCTCCTCGGTCGCGGTGTCGGTCACCACCACCGGTGATCTGCCCGTCGCCCATGCCGCCGAGTTGTTCTTTCCCTCCGGTCCGCGCCCGGCCGAGATCGGCGAGCTGACCGACTGGGTGACCACCGGCGGGCGCATGGTGTGTGATCGCAGCGTTGAGGAGCTGCCCACTGCGGCGGCGATCGCACTGCGCGAGGCGGCGGTGGCCGAGATGACGCTTATCGACACCCCCGGTGTCGGCGGCCTGGACCCCGGCTTGGCGAAACTGGCCGCGCACTCCACCCAGCAGGCGTGCGTGCTGGTGCTGGTCTGCGATGCCTCCGCCCCGATCACAGCCCCGGAGATGACCTTCGTCCGCGAGGCCACCGCCGGCGTCGATGCCGTCGTCGTGGCCGTGACCAAAACCGACAAACACCTGGGACGCTGGCGGGCGATCGTCGCCGAGAACCAGCGGCTGATCACCGAGCACCTGGGCCGGGTGGTGCCGGTGATCGGGGTGTCGAGTCTGCTCGCCGTCCTGGCCGCCGAGACCCCCGACCCGCAGGCGCGTCACCGCCTCGAGGCCGACTCCGGGATCGCCACCCTGCGCGCGGCGATCACCGACCGACTCGACGCCGCCGCGGCCGCCCCGCACCTCGATGCGGTCCGCACCTGTCTGGACGGGCTGCGCACCGTGCGCACGACCATCGCCGACGAGCTCGCCGCGCTAAGCGCCGGCGCTCAGGCGTTGCCGGACCTGACCGCCGAACGCGACCGGCTCACCGACCTGCACGCCCAATCCCGCCAATGGGAGCAATATCTCGCCCGGGACCTGACCCTGCTGCGGCAATCAGCGGTCGATGACCTCGAACGCCGCCTCGATGGGGTGCGCGAGAAGTGGACCACCTACATCAACAGCAACGGCATGGCCGTGTTGCGGCGCAGCGAACAGAAGTTCACCGCCGACATGCAGGTCGATCTGCAGATGGCGATGGCCGAAACCCTCGCCGGGTTCCTGCACGAGCTGCACGACACGATCATCACCCCACGCTTCGCCGACGACCCCACGGTGTGGGAACAGATCAGCGACCGCATCGTCGCCTCGATGCAGGACAAGAAGATCGAAACCCACCAGGTCACCAGCAAACGCCAAGGGCTGCTCGACCCCACCCTGTTGACCATGGGTGTGGTCGGGTCCTCCACCCTCGGCGGGCTTGTCGGGCTTTCAGCGCTGATGGGCGTCGGCGCCGTCATCGGCGCGGTGTGGGTCGGAGTGAACTTGAGCTTCCGGGCGATCCGCGCCGGCAAAACCAACCTGCTGGCCTGGCTGCGAGAAACCCTGGCCGCCACCAAGACCGCCACCGGCCGACTCCTCGATAGCGCCGTCGCCCAAGCCCGCCCCGACATCGTCATCCGCTACCGAGATCACCTGCGCGCCACCATCGAACAGCTGCAAACCACCATCACCCACGTCCAGGAGGCCGCAGCCGCCGACGCCGCCACCCGCGAGAAATCCACCCAACGCCTCACCTCGAACCTGGCCATCGTCGACAAACGCATCACCGCCGCCCAAGCACTCCTCGACGGAGACCCGACATGAGCAGCGGGACACCAGTTTCGGTGCACACCACGCTCGACCGTGGGCTGCATCAGCTGGCCGCGCTCGGCGGGGACTGCGTCGACCACGCTAATGCGATCGGCACCATCTTGTGGTCACCGCCGCGCGTCGTGGTCGTCGGCCGGCTCAAAGCGGGCAAATCCACGCTGGTCAATGCGCTGATCGGCGCCCCGGTCGCCGAGACCGCCGCCCTGGAGGCCACCAACGTCGTCACCGTCTACCGCGACGGGTCCCCGTCGCGGGCAGAGGTCCTCGCCCTCGACGGCACCCGCCACCGCGCCGCGCTGCGCCCCGGCGCCGGGATCGAGTTACCGATCCCGTCGGCCGAGGTCGCCTACGTCGACCGGTGGTTGCCCTCGGCGGCGCTGCGCGAACTCACCCTCATCGACACCCCCGGCCTGTCGACGCTGACCGCCGCCAACGACGCCGCCACCCGCCGGGTGATGATCGACGGCTTCGAACAGACCCGCACCGCCTCCATCGATGCCGACGCCGCGGTGTTCCTCTTCGACGCCGCACCCCGCGTCGATGAGATCGAGTTCCTGCACCGGCTGCCGTTCACCCCGTTGACCATGCTCGGGGTGCTCTCGCGCGCCGACTCCTTCGGCGAAGGCGCCTTCGGCCGCCGCGACCCGCTCACCCACGCCGCCGCCCACGCCGCCGCCATGGCCGGCCCACTGGCCGGGATCGTCCACACGATCGTCCCGGTGTCCGGGCTGATGGCGCAAACCAGCCACACCGGCATGCTGACCGAACGCCACGCCGCGCTGCTCGCCCAGCTCCGCGACGTCCCGCCGCTAGAGGTGCTGCGGATCTTCGACTCCGAGGACCCTGCCAGCGGGGGAGTGCCGCCGGCTGACCGGCGTGAATTGCTCGCCCTGCTCGGCGAATACGGTGCTCTCAACGGTCGCCGGGTCGCCGCCGACGGCGCCGCAGCGCTCAGCACTTGGCTGGCCGAACGATCCGGGATCGCCGCCCTGCGCCACGCCCTGACCGCGGCCACCGGACGGTTCGCCGTGCTGCACCGCGCCCACCGCATCCTGGCCCGCCTCGATCAACTGGCCTTCACCCATCCCGCCCGCGACCACATCCGCACCCTGACCGCCGGTCTACGTGCCGACCCGGCCATGGCCGCGGTGACCGTGCTCGAGGACTACCAGCGCATGCTCGACGTCGACCCCGACGCCGCGGTCACCGACGAACTGCGCACCATCCTCACCGCCACCACCCCCGCCGGCCGCGTCGGCCTCGACGGCCACCCACCACCGGCCGCCGTCACCGCCGAAGCCCACCGCCGCCTGGCCGCCGCCCAGCAACGCAGCCTGGCCACCCGGTCGGCGGCCGAGGACGCCGCCCTGGTCACCCTCATCCGCACCTACACCGCTCTGGCCGCCGGCCACTGACACCCCTCCCGCACAGGACGATCCGACACCATGACATCTGCCACCCAGACATCTGCCCCCCACGCCTGGTCGCTGGCGATCGACTTCGGCACCTCAAACTCGGCGGCCGCGCATTCGGGCGCCACCAGCCGCAGCATCGAAGCGCTCGCGCTGACCCACGCCAGCAACCTGATGCCCTCGGCGGTGTTCGTCGACACCGCAGGCACTGTCCTCGTCGGGGGTGCCGCCCTCAACTCCGCCGCGCAGAACCCGGCCGGGTTCATCGCCTCACCCAAACGCCTCATCGGTGCGCAACCGGCCGTCGCAGCCAACGGGCACACCCTGCCGATCTACGCCCTCGTCGCCGCCGTGATGCGCACCATCATCGGCCGCGGGGTCGCCGCACACGCCGGCACCATGCCCGACCGGGTCGTGCTCACCCACCCCGAAGCGTGGGCGCCCCAACAGATCCAGGTCCTCACCGACGCCGCGAGGGCTGCCGGCATCCCGGCCGAGCGGATCACCACGATCTCCGAACCACGCGCCGCGGCCGGGCACTACTCCCGCTCCCACGCCCTGCAACACGGCACCAGGATCGCGGTGTTCGACTTCGGCGGCGGCACCCTCGACATCGCCGTCCTCGAGGTCACCCCCACCAACACCTTCCAGGTCATTGCCGCCCGCGGCGACAACGGTTTGGGCGGCAAGAACTTCGACGCCCTGCTGCAACGCTGGGTCGAGGACCGCCTCGCCGACCGCGACCCCGACCACGCCGCCTGGCTGCGCCGCACCGCCCCCATCGACGCCATCCAGTCCCTGCAGGACTCCATCCAGCAGGCCAAAGAGCTGCTGTCTGAAACGCCGTCGGCCACCATCTCCGTGCCCGGCCCCAGTGAACGCACCACCCTGCAGATCACCCGCGACGAGTTCGACGAACTCATCACCCCCGCCGTCGACGCCGCCGTCCAGCTGACCCGAACCACCCTCGCCGACGCCGGACTGACCCACCCCGACCAGCTCACCGCCCTCTACCTCACCGGCGGGTCCTCCCGCATCCCCCTCATCCAGCAACGCCTCG
Organism: Gordonia sp. CNJ-863; assembly: GCF_001942325.1. Classification (NCBI taxonomy): domain Bacteria; kingdom Bacillati; phylum Actinomycetota; class Actinomycetes; order Mycobacteriales; family Gordoniaceae; genus Gordonia; species Gordonia sp. CNJ-863. The sequence continues at coordinate 68,434 of NZ_MKKG01000001.1, read as the reverse complement.
GCGAACTCGGTCCCGTCGCCACCCTCGACGACCCCAAAACTGTTGTCGCCCAGGGCGCATTGCTCACCGTGTTGGCGGACTCGGCGCCCACACAGCCCCGCGGCATCCCCGAAGCCGCCGACCTCATGCCGACCTGGCACACCCAACCCCGCACCCTGCGCTCACCAGCCCAGCCCACCTCCTCGCGGCGACGCTGGCTGCGCATCGGCGCCGCCGCGGTCGCCGTCATCGCCGCCGCCGCGATCGTGACCACCATCGTCACCACCGCCAGCGGCAGCGACGACGACCCCACCGATGCACCCCAGGCCACCCAAACCTTGGGCACCGACACCACCGCCGCCGGGCCCACCGGGGAAGACGGCGGGCCGATCCTCACCGACCCTGACCAAATCCGCCAGCAACTGCCCGGCGCCCTGCAATCCCAGATCACCGACTGCACCAACGGCAGCTTCACCGACAACGGCGCGCTCAAGCTGGACTGCACCCTCAACGAGAACGGGACCTTCAGTGGCCTCAAGATTGCGGGCGGCCTCTCACCCTCGTTGCGGATCCACATCAACGTCGACGACAACGAAGCCGCCCGCGAGGTTCGTAACCTGCGTAACGGGGTCTACAGCGCCGGTAAGGGCACTGTCGTCGAAGACACCAACCGCCAGGCGGCCGCCGAGATCGCGCCGAGCCTGAGCGACAACGAATACGACATCAGTTACGCCAACACCGGTACCGGAGTGATCCTTTCGGTCGCCGAGCTGTCCTCGGTAGAGAATGCCCGTACCTTCCTCACCCGCTCCGGCCTCATCAACTGAGTGCGCAGAGGTGTCGACGTGATCGGGCAAGCCCACCGTGAAGGACTGGAATGACGAAGTCGATCGAGCGCGCGATCGTCCGTGCGGTCGCCAGTCGGATCGCCCAGCTCGATGACGGGCCGCGCTACGCCTCCTATGCGATCGCCGGACTGGTTCTCGCGGCCTGCGCGCTCCTGCTCCCGGACTACCTCATCGTGGTCGTATTCCCGCTGGGGCTCGTTGCTTTCGGCTTCCTCGTTGCGGCTATCGCTGGTGCTTATCCGGCAGAGAAGATCGCGTTCTGGTCGGGGCTGACCTTCGGCCTGGCGGCCGATTGCATCTGGCTAGGCCTGGTATTCGACGGGGTTCTGTGAGTCTGAAACGGCAGTTACCCACAGGCCCAGTCAAATACGTTCGATTCGAGGTCGTACTGGAGGGTGCCGGTGCCGATGTTCATCCCGGGAAGTTCGAACAGGTCGAGATAGTACGGGGTGAGTCCGTCGGGAATCCACTGGGAGGGAAAGACTGTGCCGCCGAGGTGATTGAACCACTGAAGTCTGTCGGCCCAGTCGTGGGAGTCGCCGTCGCCCCAGGTGCTGAGGTACGGAGTCTCTGTGGTGGCGTCACGTTCGACGGGGGCGATCCCGGCGTTGGGGTCGTTGCGGCGCGGCGTGAGGCGCACGAGCATCGGCGGGTCGTCGTGGTTCCACGCATGGCGGGGCAGTCCGTCGTGGGCATGTTCTCCGGGACGTCGGCGGTCTGCCGGTGGTGAGCCGATCTGAGTGAGTTCATCGGCGGTGAGCCAAATGGCTGCGAAGTAGAGATCAAGGATGTCCGTGAGGAGAATCTGCTGGGGGTGGGGGCGGTGATGGTGCAGGTCGATGATGAACGGATCGGCCGGATCGGGGGTGTCGGGTAGCGGCATGAATGCCTCGCCGGCTCCCTGGAAAAGCGCAATTCCTGGGAGGTCAGGGCCGTGTCGGCGGAAGTGGTCGGGGAGCCACAGGGTGATGATGTGCATCATCGGCATCCCCGTCGTCGGATCGCGCGGCCACTGCTGAGGTGCGATCCCCGGACCGACCGGTCCGATCCGGCCGGCGGGAACCGAATGCTGGGCCGCCCAGCTGGCCGGATCAACCCGCGAGTCTTCGGACGTGTGACCCGGGTAGGCCCACAACCCGCCGTCGCCGTCTTCGAACACCATGTCGTAGACGGTGAACCCACCGTCGGGGTCGCGCTCGAAGACGGGCTCGGTGAGAGTCGTGAACACGTGATCAGCCATCTTGCGCGTGGCCTCCTGGGATCGTCCGTGTATCGGCAGGGGGGTGACGAAGCGACCGATACGCATTGCCGGGTTGTGAGTGTAGGTGTGGGCGCGTGCAGACGATTGGCCGTCTGCACACACCCGGAGCGGGCGATACGCTGCTGGCGTGGATGCGAACGATCGAGGTTCGATGCCGTTGAGCTACCGAAATGTCCAGCCGGACGGTATGGCCGTCGAACCTCGTCCGCAAGTGATAGCCGCTCGTGCCGCCGACATTGTGGCGACCGAGCGAGGCTCGGTCGACGCCGTCGCCGAGGCTACGGCCGAGTTGCCCAGCTACGTCGCCGAAGTGACCAAATGGGACCTGGTGGCCGCCGTGGAGAAGACCGCCGACAGCATTGCGCGGAGCCGCCACCCGCTGCTCGGCGATGTTCTCGGGCCGGGTCCGGTGCCGTGGGCATGCTGGCAGGGCGAGCTCGTCGAGCCGTGGCCGATCCTTGCCGACGCTGCAGCCCATCTCGGTTCGGCGCTGCCGTCACGGCACCGGTATGTCGGGCACTGGTCGGCGACGACCGACTGAACGAGAACTGCGGGTGGACGCCGAACGTCCACCCGCAGTCATCGGTTCAGGCCACCAGGACTGGCGGTCAGGGCCAGGTGAAGTTGCCTGTGCCGCCGATGATGACGTCCTGGCCGTCGATACCGAAGTCGTAGGTCGTCAGTCCGTCGTCGCCGTGCTGCAGTTCGATCGGGGCTGCCGAGGCCAGCCCGCCGCCCATCAGCGACAGTGCACCGGCCGCCGCGACGGCCGCCACGGTGGACCCAATCGTCTTACGCACTCGCGCCTTACCTACTCGCATCTGAGTGTTCCTTTCGTCATGCCAGCTCTTTGGCTGGGCTTCGGTGTTCTGCACGTCTGCGGTCGCAGATCGTGCGAGGCGCACGGGTTGTGCGTCCATAGAATGGGTTGCTCCTGGGGTGGTGGAATGTTCCCGCCGAACAGCAGATTTGGGGCCGATTGGTTTACAGGTAGACGACGCGGCCGTAGACGGCGTTGCCGTCGTTGGCTTTCGGGGTGCTGGTCTTGAGGATGGCGTAGGAGCGGACCGCGACCGGGCCCGCGCACCCGTCGATGCTGATGTGGCCTTCGCGGGTGGTGGTCGACGCGCGTCCGGCGCCGACGGCCTTCTTGTCGAAGGTGACGGTGGTGATCTTGCCCGGTGACATCGTCACCGACAGACTCGGCTGCAGCAGGGCCTGCGGACTGATCGACAGGTTTCCACTGGGTCCGGCCGCGCTGATACCACCACCACCGCTGCCACCGATGCCCAGGCTCGCCCCGACACTGCCGGTCACCGATTCCAGCTGCACCGCGCATCCGATCATGTACCCGGCCTCGAGTTCACCGGTGATCGCTGCTCCGGCCTGCCCGGCCGGCGGCGTCAGCGTGGACACCGCCCGCATCGACATGAACGCTTCCCGCGACGTCGGCACCGAGGACAGCGGCGCGACCTTCTGCACCTTCTCGTGGGTGGAGGCGATCGAGGCCTTCCAGCCGTCGTCGGTGACCCAGCTGCGCTGATGCCCCGGCTGGGCCTCGGCGGTGCCGGCGGCGAACCCGCTCGCGACGGCGCCCATCGACACGGCGGCAACGGCAATGGTCATGGCGGTCTTGTTCATCGGAGTGTCCTCTGGTCCTGGCGCAGCGAATCGCCGCGCCCTGTGCTGGCAGTCCCGCCTCGTTCATCGGGGCGAGAAATGTGCTCTGCGTGAGCAACTGAGGATTGGTTGCCTCGGAGAACCGAGAATGTTCCCGGCAGCACGATGCAGGATCAACGCCGTTAGGCAGGCGGGTGTGTTGTCGGCGTGATCGCCGCCCGTTCGGCCCTAGGGTGGCGGCGGGGCAGCCGCTAGAAGAGCGTGCTGTGGGGGTCGACAGTAACGAGGAGTGGTTGTGGAGCTGGAGCACGTGCAGTACGAACACCGTACGGCTGATTTCATCGCTCTCACTGGCGCATTCGCATCATTCGAGCCAGAGCATTATCAGAGCTGGTACACCGGCCAGCATCGGTTGAGTATCGGCATCCAGGACACCAAGAACTACACGCTCAGCTACGAACCTGGTAAGCCGGGGTTCGACCCGCCGCGGCTTCCCGAGTTGACGTTCCTGATCCCTGATGCGCCGGCCCCGGTGGTCGTCGACCTCATCACTCACGACGCCGAGCCGACCCTGTTGGATGCTGCCGACGGCTGGGTCCATGTCGAGCAAGGTGGCGCCGAATTCGGCTACCTGCCTGTGACGATGCAGCCTCTGGTGTGGTCGTCGCCGAGCGAACACGAGCGCATCAAGCCTCTGGTGCACACGATTTTTGGTCCATGGAACATGGTTCGCGTGTCCTGCCGGGACCGGCGACCCTCCGATCCCGTCGTGCAGGTGCGTGTCGACATCTGGCCGATCCCCGGGCCGGCCGGCCTCGAGGTCATCCGCTACACGCCGACCGGCCGCAACACTCCGGCCGCGTCACACGCCCCGGCCCAGCCCGCCGAGGTGCGAGAGCGCATCGACGCCGCCGTGGCGGCCGACTCTGCGACCTCGGTGTCTGGGCCGCTCGACGCCGACCATCTGACAGGCCTGTCCCTGCTGATCCGCGGTGATTTCAGCGATCCCGAAGGGTGGACGACGGTGGCGAATGCGGCGCTGGCCCCCGATCCTGTCGACGGGTTCTCTGCCGATCTCACCCTGGTCGACGACCCCACCTACGACAACATCACCGTCGACGAGCTGGCGCACGCGATCGGGGAACCGCCGCCGTTCTACGTGTTCCTGTGCGATACCCAGACTCTGTCCCACCCCGACCACCCGATCCTGGCCATCAATCTCGACGGCGAGGACACCTCGAAACGGAGCGTGCGGGTCGTGCCCGCTGCGATGTGGTCGATCGAAAACAACCTCGCCCTGGCCAACATGGACTTCGCCGACTTCGTCGCGCCGCCGACACCGACGGCATCTTCCGCGGATTCTGACGCCGAGGCCGTCAAGCCCACACACAGCGATGCCCGACCCCTGGGGGTCGGCATCGCTGTGGTTGACCTCGGGCGGGGGTCAGACGAGGGCGTCGCTGTCGTGACCACCGGGGGTGGTGTCTTCGGGGGCGTCCGGGGTGTCGCTGTAGGTGCCGGTGTCGTCGCTGTAGAGGTCGAGCTCGCCGTCACCGTCGGTGTCCTGGCCGTAGACGTCAGCCTGGCCGTCGAAGTCAGTGTCAAGCGCGACGGCGTCGAACTGCCCGTCGCCGTCGGTGTCGACAGCAACGGCGTCGATGGCCCCATCGGCGTTGGTGTCGACGAGCAGGGTGTCGGGTGCGCCGTCGGCATCGGTGTCGAGGGTCTGGGTGACCAGTTGCCCGTCTTCGTAGGATCGACCTGGGTGAGGTCGCCGTCGGCATTGAGGTGGGCGACCTCGTCGACGACGCCGTCGCTGTCGAGGTCGCTGGCGATGACGGCGCCGCCGTCGGCGGTCGGTGCCGCGGCGGTGTCGACATGGCCGTCACCATCGGTGTCGGCCTCGACCAGGACGACCTCGCCGGCTTCGTCGTAGTGGACGTCGATGGCGTTGCCGGCGTCGTCGGTGGTGTGTACCACCTGGCCGGCCGGGCCGTCGGCGGCTTCCGGGGCGGGGGCGGGCGCATCGGCGGGGGTGGCGTCGGGGTTGTAGGGCTCGTCGGGGCTGATGATGGGGGCGTCGCTTCTGGGGGTACCGGACATGGTGCGTCCTCTTTCGAACTCGGTCTGTGAGCGTGTCGGGAATCTGTTGCCACCAGGAATGAGGAATGTTCCCGCCCACGATCGCCGCGACCCCGAATCCGCGTCTATCTGGCGAGGAGGATTACATCACAGCTGTCGGGACCTGGTCGGGAACACCGAGGGTGGGCCGTAACATCTCACCTGGTGACCGGGCCGACGGCGACCTTCGTCGGCGACCACCTCACCAGAAACGGAGGTCAACACATGCAGGAGGACGAACCGTCGCCGGTTCTGGCGTCACTCGGCATCGACCCCGCCACCCTCACCACCGACCTCCCGCCGGGAGTGTGGGACAACGCGCTGCAGGCAGCCTTCGACCCCGCCGCCGTCGCCGACCCCGACACCGTCCCCGACATGGACGACACCCCGCCGGCCGACCTCGACGAGGACATCGACCTGGGTGACGACACCCCCGACAGCCCGCCCAGCGAGGCACCGGCTGATCCGCCGATCGCTCACGCCGCCCAAGACGCCGCCGAGGAGGGACAGCTCCCGCCCGCCGAGGAGGGCAGCGCGAGTGTCGACCTCGCCGACGCCGGTGTCGAGGACCCGCACCCCGGTGCCCACGACACGCACGACGACATCTGAGAACCGGGTTGGGGGAGTTGATGGACGAAGCACGTCTGCTGCTGCAAGCACGTAACGGCGACCAGCACGCCTTCGCCGAGCTCGTCGGCGCTCACCGCACGCACGTGTGGGCGGTGTGCCTCAACATCTGTTCCAACCCCCACGACGCCGAGGACGCCCTGCAGAACACCCTCGTCGCGGCGTGGCAGAACCTGCACAAGTTCCGCGGTGAGTCGAAGTTCAGCACCTGGCTGCACCGGGTGGCCGCGAACAACGCCCTGATGGTCGTGCGGCGCCGCAAAGCCAACACCACCATCACCGACTTCACCGACCCTGACCAGCCGATCCAACTCGTCGAGGACACCCACCAGTCAGCGTTTGATGACCAGATCGCGCTGCGCGACGCGGTACGCGAAGCTCTGGCACAACTGCCCGAGGATTTCCGAGAAGCCGTGGTGCTGCGTGAATTCGGTGATCTCACCTACGCCGATATCGCCGCCCACCAGGGCGTTGGTGTTCAGACCGTCAAATCCCGATTGAACCGAGCCCGCACCCAACTCGCCGACCTGCTACGCGACACCGCCGCAGCGACAGGCCAATAGCGTCGAACGAGACGTCGATCAGCGAGATTGGTCGTCGAGGAGGGCTGACGGTAGATCGGTCAGGCGTGGCGCGTTCGGGTTGCGGCGGAACCGTTCCGAGTAGCGGGGGTTGGTAGCGACCTGGTGCTGCTGCCGCTCGCGAATCTCGGTGGAGACCAACCCGATGCGCTGTTCGAGGCCGTGGCGTTGTTTGTACTCGCGGGCGGTCAGGTCGTGGGTTTCCAGATGGGTGCGGGTCAGCGCACGGAAACGCTCACCGCATTCATGGCACGCGATTGTCTCGCCGTCGTCGTCGATGTGGCCCCACCAGCCATGTCCTGACCGGCGAGGAGTCGACGTGGCGGAGGAATCGACGCCTGAGGGGTCGATTAGCACGCGCTCGCGTCGCCGCTGGATCGCGTGCGCGGAGCAGCGGTCTTGTTCCACCGCCCACCATTCACAGTCGGCCACAACACATTTACGCGCCTGACCGTTGCGTTCCAACAGGTAAACCAGGGCGGTGGACAGATCGTCTCCGGCCCGGCCGGCGATGGTGTCGACGGCGACCGACAGCGCAGTAGCCACGATGTGCTGTACCCGGTCGGCGGTGAAGCGCCGCTGCCACTGGCCGCCCCAGATGGTGGCCGCCAACAGGTCGTCGGAGACACCCGCGGTGCGGTAGACCCGGTCGAGGACGGCGCGCGCATCGCAGACCACCGTACGCAGGCGGGCGCCGCACGCCGCGATCGCCGCCACGATGGCGTCGCGATCGGGATGGTTAGCAGCAGCGATGGCGATGTCAGCGAAGTAACCGGCGAGGTCATCGACAAGCCGACCACGGCTGTCTTGGCCCAGGTCGCGGATCGCCGCGGCCGGGGTGAACACCGGCAGGCCGTCGACGATGTCGACGTCGTCCCACGACAACGCCGTCGAGCGGCCCAGATATCGGGCGGTCGTGGTCGTACGTCCCCCGTTCTTCGGTGCCTTGGTGATCGCGAGCTGCGGCAGTCCCTGACCGGGCTGGCCGAGGCCATGGATGGCCAAGGCGGTCGTGCCGGTGACCACACAGTCAGGACGGGGCGCCGACAGCCGCTGAGCAGGGGTCGAATCCCGTACGGCCGCTACCCAGGCCAGCTGCGCCGCAGCAAGGGCGCCCTCACCGGGACGGTCGGCTTCGCGCATCACGCCGTTGGCGACCGGAACCACCAGGCCCGCGTCGCGCAGCTTCACGTGATCGCTGCGGGTCACGCCCTGCTGCTGGAGCTGGACGCTGGTGATCAGTCCCCACTGGGCCGTCCGCAGCGCCGCGGTATCGGCCCATTTGCGAGCCAGCAGCGGGGGCAGGGGAGATGACGGTGACGGGGCGTCCAGGCGGATACCGGTGGCCGCGATCGCGGCGTCGATGGCGGCCTGATCGGGGCGGTCGGCCGCAGCCCCGGCGATAGTAGTGAAGTAGTCGGCCAGGTCGTCGCCGAATCGGGCGCCACCGTGCGCGGCGACATCGCGGATCGCCGCGGCCGGGGTGAAGACGGGCAGTCCGTCGAGAACCGCCACGTCATCCCACGACAGTTCCGCCCGGCGAGGAACGATCGCGTAGGTGGCGGTCTGCCGGTGCTGGAAGCGCCCGGTGACAGCCAGTAGCGGCAGCGTCTCGACGGGCGGAGCGGCGAGTCCATGCAGGGCCAGCGCGGTGTACGCGGTGACCACATAGTCTGGCCGCGCGGCCGAGAGCCGTTCCTCCGGAGCCGAACCCGGCGCTGCCGACACCCAGGCCAGCTGGGCTACGGCCAGCAGGTCGTCCGCCGGCGGGCGGGGTTCCCGCATCACACCTCTGGCCACCGACACCAGCAATCCTCTGCGCCGCAGCAGAAGCTGACTCGACCCGTTGACGCCGAGGCGCTGGAGTTGGGCGCTGGTAATCAGGCCCCACTGCTGGGCACGCAACGGTGCAGAATCGGCCCATCTCCGAGCCAACACCGACGACTGCGCAACCACCGGGAAAGGATAGGTCACGCCGAGCCGATGACAGATGTCAACGCCAGCCGTCGAATCAGCAGAACTCGAGGGCAACCAGCTGCCACCGATAGGCGACACGGCCCAGAGTGGATCGGCTGCCCGGCCGCGCGGCGGCACGTATCCGACATGGCTTGCGCTCGACGCGGGCGGCGAATGGCCGCACCTGGCCGTCCGTGGTGACGGAACCGAAGATCTCGGCGCCGCAGGGGTCACACAGCTGTACGTGGAGGCGATGCACCGATGGCCCGATCGAGGACCTCTGGGCCCTACTGGCTGTCGCGGCAACCGTCTTCGCGATATGAAAGGCGTCGTGACGGACCAGTACCGCGATCTGGTCCGCGATCGCCGGGGTCACCGTCTCGCCAAGACGAGACGTTCCTCGCTGGCGGCCGATCACCTCGCACACCAGCTGCATGACGGCAACCGAGAATCGGTGGGCCTCCCATACAGCCGACGACATCGCCAGTGACCGATTATCACTGTGTGCGAGCGGTTCTCGCACTCGGACGGTGCCGCTCGGAGCCGCCGCGCGCACAGAAGCGTGTGGAGACGCCGACCGCCCTCGGGTGTGCGGCGGCAGGGATCTCCCTGTCGAGGATGATCCTCGAATCAATGGCTGCATGCTGATGTGTTGCAGCAACCACCCCGCCTAGTTCCAGCCGGTGGGTTCCGTCTACTGACCCCGGCGGTATGTGACCGACCGGCGCCGCGGCGGTCCGGCGCCTTCCCCTCGCGGGTTCGCCCGGTACAGTCCCGCAGCAAGCAAGCAGATCGTGTGCCTCACGACCAGCCCAGGGGGAGACAGAATATGGCTAGCCGTCAGCGTTTCGTGGTGCCACTCCTGGTGGCATCCTGTGTCGGTCTCGTAATAGCCGGATGTTCGGAATCCGATGCCTCCCAAACCGCGGATACGCGACCGGAGTTGTCCAAGATCGACATCCCCTACGCCGAACTCAGCGCCACTGTCGATGGCCAACCACTCCCAGGCATCGACCCGTCTGAGTTCATGTGTTACCGACAGAGCAATTCCATCAGCATCACCGGACAGGACCCCACCGACGGGCAGCCTGGGCTGAGTGCCGATCTCCAGCCAGGCAATCCACCAAAACTCGTGAGGGTGTCGTTCGGACTCGATGGGGTCCTCTACACCGCCAAGCAGGGCAAGGGTTCAGTCGAAGCTGTCGACCAGGACGGTTCCCGTATCACGGTTCGCGGGACTGCGGAAAGCTGGGATCTCGCCGTACCTATCACCAAGCAATTCGAGCTCTCGGCAACTTGCAACTGACACCGCACAAGCCTTGGGTCGCCCGCTATCGCGGGCAGTGATCGACTCCGCGGGCATCACCGGCTTCCGGCGTGTCAGTGATCAGCTCTAGCACCTGGCAGCGCCGTCCCACCGACGCCGTGGGCCAGGCCTATCCGGCCGATTGGTCGGTCGGTCGGAACATCTCGGCAGCCCAGTTGCATCAGACCCTCCGAACAGCCAGCCGATCCGCGGCGGCTCCGGACGGGTAAGGACTCGCGATGCCAGGATGCGTTCCCGCGTCACCCACGCAGGTAAACATCGACCGCCGATCGACAGGCCCGATGTGACCGCGCTGTCGAAGCGAGAGCGCGTCTACCAGCGCCTCGCCGCCGACCTCGCACACGCCGATCCCTCGCCACACTCGCACGGACACCTCGGCGTAGCCGACACGCGGCGGATGTCCTCTCCCACGCGCGTTCTCGTGGACTGGTTGCGCCATATCGAGGAACGATCTGGGTTCACCGACAGCAGCGAGGTCGATCAACTCCGGATCGATCTCTGCCGGTTGCTGGCCAGCACCGGCGTCCGCGATTGCGGCGCCGCCGAGGCGCTCATCGACCAGTTTCACCTTCAGCCACCAGTGAGCGCTGAAGTCTTGACCGAAGCGGCGCAAGCGCTGCGGGAGTTGGCATCCCGCGATCATCGCGACGAACTATCGAGGCTCGCAGCAGACCGCACACTGGGCGTTTGTCGATCGGGGATCCTTGAGTTCCTGACCGAGCATGGCCAGCAAGAGGATGTGCATCTCGTTGCCGACCAAATCAGCGATCCCAGCGTGCGGGCGACAGCGATAGCCTGCCTCCGACGGTTCCGGCCGACCCCCGTCCATCTCATCGGCACGGTCGAGGCCTACCTCTACGACCCCGACAGCGCTGTCCGCGAGCAAGCATCCCGGACTGTGGCAGTCCTCTACGCCGCGGTGTTCGCGGCTAGCAGCGGCGCAATCTGATCCCGGGCATTCGCCGCGAGGCCCCTGTCGAGCGGTTCGACAGGCCGGACCGTCACGCCCTTTCAGCAGGTCGCGTGATGAACCAGTGCTGGGGCGAAGGTCTGCGGTGTCGGTGCACCGCTGCATCACCGGCGAGGGCCGTCAGGCAGGCAGACGTCACGGGTCAGTCCTGGTCGAAGTCGGTCTCTATCGCCTCGATCATCCGATCCTCGTAGGCCTCCTGGTTGATGAGACGCGCCTCGAAACCCTCTTCGGTGTAGCTGCCCTGGGCGGCCTGCTCCCCGAGGGAGATGATGCGTGCGGTGCGCTCGTCCTCGTCGAGGAGGGATTCAAGCTTCTCGCGCAGACGTCTGAGAGCGCCCTCTTCGGAATCCGCTGTCACAGACCAGTTTTCTCCGCCATACCGGCCCGTCCAGACACCGCTGTCGTCCTCGGTGAGGATGGCACGTTGGGTCACGTGCAACCGTGGTCGCGCATCCACCGATTCACCTCCCAGCCGCGGGAACGGCGGGGGTGCGTACGGTCCCGGACTTCCCTTCCGGTCACACCCCCGCCTACCCGTACAAACTACACGAGCATCGAACACCCATTCGACCCGTTGGGTTAAACTGTGAGCATGTTCGATCGCTGGCCCGACACCCGAACACTACGCGTGGTCGACCCGCCCAGGCCCGTGCTGATCGACATGGCGATCGCTGACCCGTCCTGCGGACGGTCATATGCCGCCGGCGGGGGAGTCTCGCTGCGGGTGCGAGCCTCCGGTGCCCGTATCGAACCGACCATGCCCGCGCTCCTCTTGGCGTGGTTGCAGGTCTCAAATGGATTGTGGCGCGGTATTTGTCAGATGCCGGTCGAAAGCGCCAACCACGTCTCGTCGGCCGTCATCACGATGTGGGTGCCACCCGAGGCGCTGCAACCGCGAGAGGACGCCGCCGAGCGATGACCGAGAACAACGATGCCGGGGCCGGGCCCACGAATCGCGTCGCACCCAAACGCGGCCGCGTCGCGATCGACGAGCTGACGTTGATCGTGCGGCCGCCCGGTAGGGCGGCAGACGTCCGGGTCTACACCGACGATGAGGCGACCGAGGCCCAGGCGTACGCCGACGAGGTCGGCGGACAGGTCGATCGACTCGGAGAAGCCACGAGCTGACTCCGCTGGCGCTGCGCTGCCGCCCTCCCCGGCGGGTCGGTTGCCACAGGGCCATCGTGGTTGCGTTGTGCAGGTGACCGAGTCGACGTCCGAGTAGTCAGGACTGGGTGTCGTGTTCGGGCCAGATCACCTCGTCCGGGGTTTTGTCGGTGCGCAAGCCTTTCCACGAGGGATGTCGCAGCCGGCGGGTGAGCTCGCGGTACTCGATGGTGCCGATCAATACCGGTCGCACCCACCGCACGTTTCTGATCCTGGTGGGCGAGTGCTCGGTGGTGAACGGATGCTCGGGGCGCGCTATCGCCGCCAGTCGTTCAGCGATCTCGCGGCGGTGCCGCTGGGTGAACCCGGTACCGACCTCCCCGAGGTAGACCAACTCACCCGAGGATCGGTAGCCGCCGACCAGCAGCGACCGCACCATCGCCGGGCCGCCGGTCCACCCGCACACGATCACTTCGGCGCTGAGCCGCAGAGGAACCTTGACCCACGCCGGGGACCGCTGCCCCCGCACGTATCTCGACGTTGCTCGCTTGGCGACCACCCCCTCCAGGCCAAACGTCCTCGCGAGCTCGAGCATCGGTTCGGCGGAGCTGTCAGGCCAGTACGGGGTGACCTGCGCCGCGCCGATACTGGTGAGCGAGGTGTCGAGCAGTTCGCGGCGCTCGAAGTAGGGCAGCGGTCCGACGTCGGAGCCGTCGAGCTCCAGGACGTCGAACAGATAGAACGCCGCCGGAACATCGGTGAGCAGCCGCCGGCCCGGCCGCGGGGTGTGCATGCGTCGTTGCAGAAGCGAGAACGACGGCCGCCCGTCGGCGTCGAGAGCCACGATCTCACCGTCGACCACGACGTCGCGGCCGCCACTGGCGTTCATCAGGGCGGCCGTGATCTCGGGGTAGGTCGAGGTGATCGGGCTGAGGTTGCGGCTCAACAGCAACACCTTCCCGCTAGCGACTCGGGCGACACAGCGCTGGCCATCGAACTTCATCTCCCACGACCAGCCCGAACCCGACGGGGGAGGACCCGCAGTTGCGAGCATCGGCGCCATGGAAGCCATACGCTCCACTGTCCTCGCTCACCGACCGGTCGGTGTCTATCCTCAGGCCGTGATCGAACGCGTACGCATCACCGCAGAGACCACAGCGATCAACTACGCAGCCCGATTCGGCTACCCCGGCCGCACCCTCGCCAACTATCTCGACCAGCTCGGCGGATGGGACGGCCACGTCGATGACCCGTTCGGCACCCGGCCGTGGATCTCCCTGCGCGCCTTCGACGGAGCCGACCCCGGCCTGTTCCTCAAACTCATGTTTGCCGTCCCACAGATCCCCGGCGATGACTTCCCACCCGTCTACGGCGACGAGGTGATCCTCGCCGAGTACGACCTCCCCGAGGGCACCGTCATCCCGCGGTGACTGCACACACGCGCTGCTGGTGACGACTGAAGCCGCCGACCCGAGTGGGTCGACGGCCTCAGTGTGTAGATGGACGGTGCCGGTCAGTGCGCCTCTCGGCGAGTGGCCGCACGCAGCGGCGGAAAGGGGTGAGGCCCGGGGCAATGAGCCCGCCACCGTCGCACGAGTCAACGGTGGCCCCACCCGCGGTATTCCGCGCAGCTGGCCGGTCTATTCGGCGAGCTTGGCGACCGCCTGGGCCCAGAGGAAGAACTTGTTGGTGCCCAGGTCACGCACGGTCTTGATGTTGAACGCCGCCTGGAGCTTTTCGGCGTCACCGTCGCTGACGCCTTGCAGCGCCGCGACCGGCGCATCGGCCAGCTCGGCCAGCGACTTGTCTTCGTATGCCTTGTCGAACTTGTCTGCGATTCCAGCCATGACCACTCCTTGAGAGTTCTCGACGACAGGGTTCGCAACACCCCGGGAAGGTGCCGCGCCCGCAGCCTAGACCGCCGTCACGACGTTCCGAAAGGACCGTCGTGACGGCGTGGGGGATGGCGGGGTGTCTATTCGCAGGCGACGCCGTCGCCGTCGCGGTCGAGCTTGCTGCTGTAACCGGGTTGCCCGGCGTAGATCGGGGCCGCGCCCGCGGCGCGGACTGCCGAGCAGTTGGCGTAGTAGACCGACGCCGGCGCCTCAACCGCAGGTGGCGGGGTGTAGGTCGTCGTCGGCGGCGTGTAGGTCGGTTCCGGGATCGGTGTCGCCGTCGAGGTCCGGGTGTTGGGGACCTGGCGGGTCGTCGGTGCCGGCACCGCGGCGCCGCAGCTACCGAGAACGCGGGTGATGGCGTCCTTCTCGGCCTGGGTCACCCACAGCTGGTAGGCAGCTTTGACCTCGACCTGACGGGCGACGTAGGTGCAGCGGTAGGAACGGTTCGGCGGCAGCCAGGTCGCGGCATCACCGTCGCCCTTTTGCTGGTTGGTGGGGCCGTCGGTGGCTTGCAGGTTGCGCGGATCGTTGGCGAAGTCCGCTCGCTGAGCCGCGGAGAGCTGCTGGGCGCCCTTCTGCCATGCATCCGACAACGCGACGACGTGGTCGATCTGCACCGCCGACGAGGTTTGCTGGCCACGCACGAACGAGATGGTGGTGCCGGTGTAGGGGTCGGCGAGTGTTCCGGACTGCACCGCGCAGCCGTTGGAGCCGGGCTTGAGCACGATGTTGGTGAGGTCGCGGCGCAGGATGTCGTTGCGGGTGTCGCAGCCGTTGTGGCCGCTGTCGACGTTCACGCCATCGGTCCAAGCTTGCCCGAACAGATCCCGGTCATACCCGGTCTTGGGTGCGCGACCCTTCACCTCGAGCGTGTCCAGCGTGGCCAGCGCTTTGTTCGCGGCCGGTGCCGCCGACACCGTGACGACCGGCGTCGCGGTGGGCAGCGACACCTCCGACGCCGCGACCGCGGACGTCTTCGTCGCAGGCAGCGTCGAGGTGTCAGCGACACGCTCGGTGGTCACGGTGTCGGTCGTCCCGCACGCTCCCAGCGCCAGGGCCAGCGCAGCCGCGCAGCTGCCGACCAGGACCCGGGATCGAGTCCTGCGAGGTGAAGGGGTGGCCGGCGGCTCTGACGAGGAGACGGCAGGGGGGAGCGGGGGCATAGCCATTGAGCGGGAGAGCCTTTCACACAAGCGGCGATCGGCGCGCAATGGCCGATCGAATGTCAACTACCTATAGCAGCCCACTCGGACATCGTTACCGAACCGGACAATCCCGTCCCACGTTTGCTTCAGTGCCGCCGGCCGTACTCGAACTGACACTGGCCGGGTTTTGAACCCGTTGCCTCAGCCCGGCGGGCTGCTGTGTCGGATCAGGAGCGGCCTCGGATCGTTATGCCCTGATCGCCCACAGCGCCGACGTCTGGCAGCTGCGATATGACGGCCAGTAGGTCATGTTCCCGCGCCGACATCACCCGCCAGTGAATAGCTTCGTTACCGGTGGCGAACACCTGGGGATAGGGGTGCGGCTCGATGACCTCGAACGCGAGGATGTGATAGGCGGCAGCCTCGATATCGGTGACGGGTCCTGCATCCGAAGGGTGGAAGTCGAGGTCGTAGATCACGCCGAACACCTTCGCCGGGTCACTGACCAGGCGTGAACGAAACACCACGCACACACAGTCCCCGACAGCCCACGCGGCCATTACAGCGACGTCGTCGCATGCAGGAGGCTGTGCCGCCTTCGCTGCCACCCGTTCCGCTACTGCCGCAGCAAGGTTCACCGCATCTCCTCATCGCTCCCCAGCGCCGCGACGAACACCAGGTCGGTTGTGGCCTGTCCATCGCCAGTCGTCGAACTCGGCCTCGAGGCGGCCGACCCGGTCGGCTGGCATGGTGCCCCGACGGTAGTCGGCGCGACGGTTGGCCACCCACTGGCCGATCGCGAAGCCGTCGATCACGTCCCGCTGGCTGGGGCTGCTGGTGCCGTGCACGGCCCGATACCGATGCAGGTGCGCGACGCCGGCCTCGAACGCGGCGGCCGATGCCGCGTCCTGGGGGTTCCACTGCCAGTCCGCGAACTCGTTGTCGAACAGCGCGATTCGATCAGCAGTTAGTCGGCCTGTGCGGTAGTCGGCGCGACGGTTCGCCGCCCACTGGCCGATCGGAAACCCGTCGATGACGTCGTGCTGGCGGGGGTTGCTGGTGCCGTGTGCAGCGGCGTAGCGGCGCAGGTGTGCGATCCCGGCCGCGAAGGCGGCATCGAGCACATTCCACCGCCAGTCGGGGAACTCGGTTTCGATGCGGCGGATCCGCTCGGGCGATAGCCGGCCGAGCCGGTAGTCGGTGCGGCGGTTGTCGACCCAGCCGCCGATCGCGAAGCCGTCGATCGTCGCGTGGCGGGGCGGCGAGCTCGAACCGTGCGCGGCGACGTAGCGGTGTAGGTGCGCGATCCCGGCGTCGAACCGCCGCTCGTCCGCACGGCGACGGCCAGCGGTCGGGGAGTCGTGCTCGCTGGGCACGGTGTCACCGCCGGTTGCTCGTGGCGGCGGGTCGTACCGTCCACCGCCAGTCCGGGAACTCGGTTTCGATGCGGCGGATCCGCTCCGCCGACAATCGGCCTTTGCGGTAGTCGGCGCGGCGCGTGGCGACCCAGGTACCGATAGGGAACCCGTCGATCACATCCCGCTGAGGGACTTGGCTGGTGCCGTGGGCGGCAACGTAGCGGCGCAGGTGGGACAGTCCGGTCTCGAATGCGGCCGCGAAGGCTTCGTCCTGCGGCAGCCACTGCCAGTCCGGGAACTCGGACTCCAGACGCGCGATCCGCTCGGCCGACAGTCGGCCTCTGCGGTAGTCGGCGCGCCGGGACGCGACCCAGGTGCCGATCTCGAAACCGTTGACCACATCGCCTTCTCCGGCGTTGCTCGTGCCGTGGACGGCGACATACCTGCGCAGATGGGTCACGCCGACGTCGAACATCGCCTCACGCACATTCCACACCCAGCCGGGGAACTCGGTGTCGAGGCGGCGGATCCGCTCGGGCGACAGCTGGCCCCGCCGGTACTCGGCACGGCGGTTGACGACCCACTGACCGATCGCGAACCCGTCGATCGTCGCGCCGCGGGGAGGTGAGCTGGAACCATGCATGGCGACGTAGCGGTGCAGGTGGGCGATCCCGGTGTCGAAGAGACGGTCGTAGGCACTACCACGGCTGGTCGAGCCAGCCTCATCCTCGCTCGGCGTTGCGGCACAGCCTGTTTCAGGTCGGTCTATGCGGGGGTCCACTTGAGTCCGAGGAGGGTCAGGGCGCGGGCCAGGTGTGGATCCGCGGCGTCGATGGGGCAGTGGTCGACCACGTCGATGTGGGGGCTGATGTCGGGGTCGGCGGCGCGTTCGTAGAGCGCCCACATGCGTAGCTGGTCGCCGTGGCGGGAGTCGAACTCGATCCCGTCGACTGCTGCCTGTCCGTGGTCGGTGAGGGCGTAGAGCCAACGGGAGATGGCTTGGGTGAGGCCGCGGGGCCGGCCGTCCCGCAACGCGGCGGTGTCGAGGTCATCGAGCCCGTAGCGGATCGCGAGCGGCCGAAACACCGTCCGCAGGGTGGCGAGGCTGTCCGGGTCGGCGGGCACCGCGAACCGTCCGGTCAGGGTGCCGTGGCCGAGCATCCGTGCCTCACACCACGATCGCGGGACGCACCCGGGCGGCAGCGTGGGATAGTCCTGCTCGTCTTCCTCGTCGACGACGATGTCGTCGAGCTCGGCGATCAGTTGCGGGCTGGGTCGGGCGAACGCGAGGACTTCGAGATAGCAGGCCAAGGGAGTGCCGGCGCAGTACAGAGTGCGCCACACCCCGTCGGGGTCATCCCAGCGGCCGGCGAAACGGCCGTCGGTGGCGTACTCCCACGGCGTCCACTCCCACGGACTCGGCGCGTACCCGACCCGATAGATGGGCGCGGCGACCTGGATGCTGGTGGTGATCGGACCGTGCGGGGTGCCGACCGTCGACGTGCGGGGTTGGTTCATCCCACCGCGGCGAACTGGCGGGCAGCGTTGAGCACCTGGGGGCCGACGTCGGCGAGCTCGCCGTCGCGCAGCAGCAACGCCGGCGCCCGGTCGTCGAGGACCGGGTTGAGGCCCTGGAACCACGCTTGGGCGACGGCGGGGGTGTCGCGTTCGGTGATCAGGCGGGCGGCGCGGTAGGCGATCCGGAGCCGTTCGACGTCGTCGGGGTTGGCGATGGTGCGGGTGCCCTCGGCCCACTGCCGTACCGCTCGGGTCTCGCTCACCCGCCCCAGGTAGGCCACGAGCTTCGCGCCGAGCAGATCGCGCAACGCAGCCACGAGTTCGGGCTGCGACATACGTGCCGCTTCGGCGTAGGCGGCCAGGTCTGGCCGGGGATGCGCTGCTGTCATGGTGATCACCTCTCGATCCCAGTATAGATCCCACGGTGTGTGACAGCTAGACGCCAGAAGTAATGCTCGCCGCGACCCGTTGGTGGTCGTGGTGAGGACTTCGGGTGGGTGGCCGACCGCTGCCAGCGACAGGCACACTAGGTGACCGTGACCAGCCGATTCGATGAGGGTATCGCCCATCTACATCGGTACGTCGCCGTGCACGGCACCAGCAACCCGCGCCAGCGGGACGTCATCGACGGCTTCCCGATAGGCCGGTGGGTCAACACCCGCCGCACCGACTACCGTCGTGGCGTCTTGCCCGCGGAGCGGATCGCGCAACTCGAATCCGAATTCCCCGACTGGCAATGGAAGACCAATGCCCGGACGACCTTCGCTGCCGGCGTGACCCACCTGCGTCGCTACGTCGCCCTCCACGGCACCAGCAACGCCCGCCGCCACGACGTCATCGACGGATTCCCGATCGGTACCTGGGTCGCCAGCCGCCGCGCCGAATACCGGGCCGGACAAATGCCACCTGGACACGCCCACCAGCTCGAAGCCGAGTTCCCCGACTGGCAGTGGACCCTGCGGGCTCGACCACCGTTCCACGTCGGCCTCGATCACCTGCACCGCTACGCCGCCGCACACGGCACCAGCTCACCGCCCCGCGATGCAACAATCGACGGATTCCCGATCGGCGCCTGGGTGGCCAAACGCCGCACCGAGTACCGACGACACCGACTCTCGTCCGACCGGATCACCCAGCTCGAAACCGAGTTCCCCGACTGGCAGTGGAACCTCCGATCCTCGCCCCGGCCGCCCGTGCCTCACGATCACGGCGCAGAGGGCTCTACGACTGCGTACTAGCCGCGCGGCGGATGGTCTAAGGCTCGAAGTACGTCAAGCAGTATCCAGCCGGTGTCGGCTTCGCGGCGAAGTACTCGACCTGTCCCTCTGTGCATTCCGGAGCCGCGGCCACCTTGGTCTCGACCTTGAAGTAGTTCGTACCGCCAGGGACCAGCGTCACCCTTGAACAGTCGACCTCGTTCACCTTGGTTAACGGATTTGGCACATCCGTTGGCGGTTCGGAGTAGCACAGCCCCTGCCGGTACACCGGGGCAAGGCACAGTACTTCCGCGATGCGCGGGCGGGCGCCGGCGTACGGGCGTTCCTCATACCAGAATGCGGCGTACTCAGTGCCACAACCGTTTCGGGTCTGCACCCGTTCCGCGACTGCATAATGAAACCCTCGGAAGCTGCAGTCGACGGTCTCGACCTCAAGCTCCCCGGCGAGTTCGCCTACCGTCAAACAGTCACCGACCTCCACTTCGGTGGTGTTGGCGACGTTGTTCTCGAAGTCGCTGGGGTCCTCGAGGGCCACGCTCACCGCGATCATCAAGGCCAGCACCGTCGCGAACCCCAAGAACCCGGCGAGCAACCATAATCCCTTGCGGCCCTTATTCGGTGGCCGACCACCGGGATGCGGCGGGTACACACCTCCCGGATAGGGCGCAGGCGCGCCGTACGGGACTCCCTGTCCCGGAAAGCCGGCGTTCGGCGGATGCTGCCCGGGCTGTCCGGGCGGGCCCTGGAACCCGTAACCGGGATGGCCAGGACCAGGTGGCGGCATGGTCACGCGCGTAGCCTAACCCGCCGCAAGCGGTCGGTCGCCAGGGACTTCACAGCGCGAAAACTGACGTACTCCCGGACTCTTCGACTCGACGGTATACGGATAGTCCGCGGTCGCAGACCTTGAGGTGGACAGTTACGGGTACTGTTTGCGATAGGTTCTCTGCTGCAGATCCCTGCTGGTTGCCGTCGGCGCGGGTCTGCTGAGAACCGCACGTTCACAATCAAATCGAAAGGTTGACTGATGCCGTCCAGTCACTCTCGCTCCACGCTGCCCACCCGCAGCCTCCGCACCCATCTCCTGGCCGCCAGTTCGGCGCTTGTCGTTGGATGCGCATCCATCCTCGGCGCCGGCGCTGCCGCCGCCGGGACCTCCCAAAATGGGTACCCTCTCATCACTCAGGCCCAAACCACCCAATGGGCCGTTAACGGGGTCAATTTCTGGACCGCCCCCGGTAAGCCCACCGAACTGCTCCGCGAGTTCGTCACCTGGTTCGACGCCAACGTCGAGCCCATCACTCTCGGCAACGGTGACGACTGGTCATGGGCCGAACCGGCACTCGTCCCGCCGACGAATACGGCCTACTCCAACCACGGCAGCGGCACCGCCGTGGATCTCAACCTCGAAATTCATGGCGGGCAGGGCTTCTCGGGCACCTTCACCCCCGAGCAGACCGGCAAGATTCGCGCCAAGCTAGCCAGCACGGGCGGTCAAATCGTTTGGGGCGGAGAATGGTCCAGCCTCCCTGACGATCCGCACTTCGAAGTGAGGTAACGGCCAGCGCAGCATTGAGCGTTGCTGGCGCCGATCTCGTCAGAACTAGACACCTGCTCGGGTGCCGATCGGGTTCGTCCGATGACAAGCACTGCGTCGTAGCCGATGTCGCCCGCCCCGTACGCGGTCGACGAGGGTGAGCATCGACGCATCGACGGTCACTACAGGCGCCCACCTTTCGGCAGCTTATGAAACCAATCACGTTGTGTAGCGATCACACACACTCCAAGAAGAGGTCACTATGGACATCACGAAGAAGAGAATGCGCGCCTCAGTGGTCGCCTGTGCCGTCGCCGCCGCCGGAATCGGTGCGTCCGTGGTCGTCGGCGGGCTCGCTGCGTCACCCGCGCAGGCGACCACCTACACCTACACAGGTTTCGTGGAATGCGACGCGTGGCGCAACACGGTCCTCGCGCAAAACTCGAGCCTGGGCGCAACGGCCTGCGCGCGGGGTTTCAAGGGCTGGCAGTTCGACACCTACCAGGCTCCGACGAAACAGCCGCAGCTCACCTGGTGATCTCCTGCCCGACTGTGTATTGCGCCCCGCCAACCGCATCAGTTGGCGGGGCGCGGTCGTACGGCGTCCTACTCCCAAACCCCAGCCGCTCGAGACGTCTTCAAATGCATAGGGGAGTGGGGCTGTCGGTGCGCTGGCCGTCGATGGTGGCCCATCCAGTGACACAGAGTCGGTCGGTGGGGTTGTCGCGGATGAGGAGAGTGCTGAACGCCGAGTGGGTGTCGGGTTCGGTGGCTAGCTGGCGCGATGGTCCGGAGGGGTCTGCATTGCGGTAGATGGTGACCGACAAGATGTTGTTGGTGTCGGCGCCGGCCAAGCGGGTGATCCGCCCCCACCCGGCGTCGCAGCTCGGAGAGAAGATCAACTCGAGCAAGAAGGCTGGGTTGTCGGTGCTGTTCGCGGCAGGGCGCGCGTCCGCCACGCAGTCGGTCGCGATGGGGTTGTCCCCGGTGCGAACAGCAGGCGGCGATGGTGTCGACATATGGCGGGTGATGAAGAAGGTGGCCGCGTTGCTGCCGATCAGCACAGCGACAATCGCAACGACGAGCAACCACCGCCGCTGTCGCCAGCCTGGGTAGCCGCCGGTAGTCGATAGCTCTGTTGGTGCGAGCGGAGACGGGGCCGCAGACGGGGTGAGATCGGCGAGACGTTGCTGCCAGTCAGCCACCTCGGCCGGGTCGTCTGTCAACGCCATCACCATGGCGGTCAGCGTGCGCGGCGTGGGCAGCGGCCGATCAGCGCGAGTCGCGTCATTCAGCGTGGTCTTGCCCACTGTCAGGTGAGGATGACGTCGGGCCACAGTCTTCTCCAACGCTTCGAAGCTGGAGTTCGGATGACGTTTACGGAACGCGTTGAGTTCGGTCTTGAACGCTGCCACGGCCGCGCGGTATTCGTCGTCTGGGTCCGATGAGGCAGGGGGCTGGTCGGAGAGTTCGTCGTCCGCCGATGACGTCATCGCCACATCACATAGTCCTTCCACGGTGCACGTTGGGTGTCGGTCATTCGATCTGACCGTCCAGGCTCGGCTGCGGCAACCGAACCGGACTGGACGACGAGCGCAGATCATCCGAGCTTGTCCGTCCAGGTGCGGACGGGCGGCCGGACGCCTCAGATCGAGAGGGCATACACCCATCCACACCCCGAACGGAGCACGCACATGTCATCGAAAGCACCCTCCCCTCTGGGGCCGCGGCGTATCCTCTCGCCTACGGTCACCATCGTAATTTCCCTGCTCCTAGGGTTGGCGATGACCTTCGCCGCCAGCTCCCCGGCCATGGCCCAGCCTTCCGCGACCCCGCCCGCATCAACGGCGCCCGCGACAGAGCTGGCCCCCGCCCACGCGCAGCCGAGTCCGCTGCTGGCCGACTCAGGTCGCCACCAGGTGAGTGTCGCCGGTGACACTGCACGCTTCGCCGGCTGCCTGGGCGGATTCGGAGTCGCTGCCGCCCCGATCGTCATCGGCTTCACCTTCGGCGGCCCCTCGGGCGCGATCTCGGCGGCCAAAGCGTGGATTCCGCGGCTCGGCCCCGTCGGGGCTGGAGTGATGAAGTGGTGCATGCAAGCCATCTTCGGAATCCGCATGTAGCCCTGCCCCCGGACACCCGCGCCGTGCGACCACCCGCCATGAACGGGGTGGCCGTACGGCGCGCGGCCGTAGTACCTGGCGAGACCGAACAGCAGGACTTCATCCTCGTTGTCGACGACGGTGCCGAGCGATGGCCGGCCCGCCGCGCTCGTTCGCGCGAAACGATGGGCCGCGGGATAGTTATGACATGGGTATGGCCAAGCACATGATGGAGCAGGGTTGGTCCTACTCTGACGCTGTTGTCTGTTCGCAGTGCCTCGACGACCCGATCCTCAAGCAGTCGGTCCATCACGCCGCTGACACCTCGGTCGGACCGTGCACGTTCTGCGGTCGGCGACCCGCGGCGTCGCTCGACGTCGTCCTGGAGCTGGTCGTCGACGGCCTGAGGACTGAGTACACCGACCCGATCAACGAGGCGTACTACGACTCCAGCGAAGGCGGGTATCAGGCCGCGATGCAGGACACCGAGGAACTGCTCTACGAGAACGACGTCAGCAGCGATCACGCCGTCATTGAGGAGATCGCGCGCAGCGTCCACACCACCGAGTGGTGCGACCGCGATCTCGCCATGCCCCCGGTGGGCATGGGCCTGGCGTGGAGCTGGAACCGGTTTCGCGAGGAGGTACGGACGCGGCGCCGCTACACGTTCCTGTTGCCCGATCCTGCCGAGGAAGACGAGCCGGGGATGCATCTGGTGCACGAGGTTCCCGCCGCCGTCACCAGAGCCGTCCAACTCGCCGATCTGGTCATCGACCAACCCGCCGGTGGCACCTGGTGGCGTGCGCGGGTCGGCAACGCCGGGGAGACGTTCGCGACCGCCTCCGACATTGGTCCACCGCCGTCGGAGTACGCGCGTAGCAACCGTATGACGGCGGCGGGGATCAGTGCGCTCTACGGCGCCTCGACGCGTGCCGGTGCCGTCGGGGAGGTGAGCAAGTATGCCGATCCCGGAAGCGGGCTCAGCGTCGGCGAGTTCGCGCTCCACCGTGGAGTGCGGGTACTCGATCTGCGTACCCCGCCGCCCGTTCCGTCCCTGTTCAACGCAGCGGACCGGGACCGGAGGCCGGCGACTGTGTTTCTGCGGGAGTTCATCAAGTCCATCGGTGAACCCACCCGCCCCGGTGGCTCCGATGACGTCACCTACATCCCGACCCAGATCATCACCGAGTTCCTGCGCTACGGCCTCCCACATGGTCCCGTCGACGGCATCCTGTGGCGGTCAACAGCAGTCGATGATGTCGACTGCTGCGTGCTGTTCGTGACCCCAGAGGAGTGTGCGGACCGCGGGAACGAGACACCGGACACCCGGCTCGTACTCGACCACCGGACGATCATTCATCAAGCAGTCTGACGACCGAATCGCGCGCAGACCCAACGAACGTCGGCTCCAATCATGCCCACTGACATGTTGTTGAACGGGTCGCGATGACCTGTGCCGCAATCACAGTCGTATGCGGTGCTACCGCAGCGGCCCTCAACAACGGACGCAGCACGACGTTGGTGTACGGCGCTGTGGTGCTTTGTCCGGGAGCGGCCGTATGCTTCCTTATTGCGCGGGCTCGCATTCCCGAGGCTCAGGACATTCGTGCCCTCGGCTTCGACGAGGGTGCCGGCGAGTAGTGGGTGTGGCGATGATTGAGTTACGGTGGATCGCCCGCTGGCCGGAGTTGTTCTCAGGTCTCACCGACCTCCAGGTCCGTGGAGTCGTGCAGGCGATCGACAACAACCTTCTCAACGGCTGGGATCATCCGCAACGTGACGACATCGAGTTCTCCACGCTCTACAGACTGGCCGACCACTTCGGCGTTCCGGTCTCGGACTTGTTGGCGGAGTAGAAAACGACGGTAGGGAGAGATGGCCGAGTGCTTTTTCTGCGGAACTGATGCCAAGCTCACCCGCGCGCACCTGTTCCATAAGGACATCCGCGCAGCGCTTCCGAATGAGTCCACGGAGGTGACTCTGGCGGCGTCGAGCATCGCTGGGGGGCTCGTACAAGACCTCATTTACACAGGTGATGTTCGTGAAATGAACGTCAAAAAGCTGTGTGGCCCCTGCAATCGACTCTGGATGGAACCGATCGAGAGGGCTGTTGGTCCTATCATCAAAGCCCTCATGGGAGGACACGGCGCTCCGCCCCCGAAAGACCTTTTCCGGCTGGCCCACTGGGCGACGATCGTCGGCGCACTCGCAACGCAGACAGGCCCGAGGTTCGACGTACCGGTCGAGCACCGTCGCCAGATCAGGTTCACGAGAACAGGGCAGCCTCGAGACTTCGGAACGCACCTCATCCTGACCCTAGATACCTACCCGGGCACACAGTTCGACTTCATGCGCTTCGAGACCGAGCCCGGCTCGACCGACGGAGGGGTGTCGTGGTTCAGCGCGCTGCACGCCGGACCGGTGGTGATCATCTCCGCCGAGTTCAGGGTCAACACGATGATCGCCCGCGAGCTGCACTACAGCGGCTTCGAGAGCTACCTCGGCGCGGTGTCGAGCAACCTCGCCTGCATTCCCCCCGCGATCCGCAACGGGCGAGCACTGGTCCCTGGGCTCAAGTTTCCCACCCACTTCGCGGTCCAGGAGATGTATCGAAGTCTCGTCGGCCCCAACGTGTCCTACGTCGACACCGCCCACGGAGGCTCACTGGTGTCAATGGACACCAAGACGTGGACGCACCCACAACCGTTCGACTACGACGGGACCCTTGTCGATATGCGATCCCAGCTCGATTTGAGCTACCTGGATGGCGTGTTCGAGGCGTAATGCCGACGGCCGTCGACGCACCGGCCCCGTTGCTATTATTGCTGCATGGCGGCACGGGTTTCGAAGTTGCGGGCGGTGGCTACGGATCAGTTCGGCTTGTTGGGGTCACGGTAGTAATGGCGCAAAAAACAACGAAGTTCGCGTAGTGCCTGGTCAGCGGGTAGACGGACGCTCTTGTTGGTGGCCGCTATCGGTGGCTGCGGTCGGGGCCGATGAGGCTGGTGATGCCGCGCATGGCTGCCGGTGAGGGTTTGAAGTAGCGGCGTAGGTTCTCGGGTTTGCGGTGGCGGGACTTGGCCATCAGCTCCACCAGGCTGGCACCGGCCTCGCCGAGATGCGTCAGGCCGGAATGCCGAAGTTCGTGCAGATCCCAACCGGTGCCGGGCCCATTCGTCGCGGTGGCGGCATCCAGCACGGCGCGGGCCTGGCCGTAGGACAGCCGGGCCAGCCCGGTGTCGGGGCAGATGTCCCGGTCGGCGGCGGCCTTTCCGGGGCCCGGTCGGCGGTGGGTGACGAACAGCGGTCCGCGGGTGCGGCCCTTGGTGAGGCGTGGCAGGAGCCGGGCGGTGCCCGCGTCCCAGTACACGAGCTCGTGCGCGTACTCGTGGTAGGTGGCACCGCGGCGGCGGGTGCGGGGCTTGGCGCCCTTGGACTTCACCGGGCAACACCGCCCGGCCAGATCGAGGTCCTCGATGTTGACCTGGAGCAGTTCCTCGGTGCGGGCGCAGGTTTCGTAGAGCATCCGCCACAGCGTCTTCTCCCGGAGGTCGATGTCGCGGCGGGCGATGAGCCGGTCGATCGCGGTGCGCGAGTGCACCGGGGTGGTGGAGTCCGGTGGAGTGGAGCGTTTCACCCAGGCCGGGACCGCCGGGGCGGTGTGGCCGTGCTCGCGGCACCACGCCAGCCACGACGCGACCGCGGCGCGGCGGGCGTTCCAGGTGTTGACTGCTGAGGAGCCCCACAGGGTTTCGAGGGTTTCACCGATCTCATCGTCGGCGACGTCGGCCAGCCGCCGGGTCTCGCCGAGCGTGGCGGTGGTCTTGTCGACGGCGATGCCGTAGGCGCGGCGGGTGTTCGGGGAGCCGATCGAGTCGAGGAAGCTGTCGCCGGCGGCGCGGACGGTGATCCCGGACGGCACGGTGGTACCTCCCTCACTGGGCTTGCCGCAGATAACAGGTCCGCGTCGCGCACCGCCGGAGCGGAGTCGGCGCAGGCCGGATGTCATGATGCTACAGATAACAGGGTGTTATCCGTGGCAGTCGGAAAATGGCCTCACCCGAGTACCGGGCGATGCTCATGGGGTGTCTATGCGCCGATTTCGCGGTGGACGCCGCCGGCGGCGGTGTTGACCGCTTCGGCGAGGGTGGGGTGGATGTGGATGGCTTGGGCGAGTTGGGTGTAGGTGGCGCCGGTGGTCATGGCGATGACGGCCTCGTGAACGAGGTTCCCGCCGTCGGGTCCGGCGATGTGGCAGCCGAGGATACGGTCGGTGGCGGCGTCGGCGACGAATTTGACCAGGCCGCGGGTGTTGCCGATGGCGCGGGCTTTCACGACGCCGGTGAAGTCCTGGCGCCCGACGACGACGTCGTAGCCGGCGGCGCGGGCGGCAGGTTCGGTGAGCCCGACGGCGCCGACTTCGGGGTCGGTGAACACCGCGTGAGGCACGATGCGCCCGGTTGTGGTGCGGTCCTGGCTTCGGAATATGGTGCGGTAGACGATGTCGGCGTCGTCGCGGGCGGTGTGGGTGAACATGGGCCCGCCGCGCAGATCGCCGAGCGCCCAAACATTTTCGGCGTCGGTGCGCAGGGAGGCGTCGACGGTGAGGAAGCCCTGTGGGTCGGGTTCGAGACCGAGGTACTCGAGGCCGAGATTGTCGCTGTTGGGGGTGCGTCCTGTCGCGATCAGCAGGTGGCTGCCGGTGATGTCGTCGGCTTCGCTGCCGGTGCAGCCGAGCCGGATGTTCCCGGTGGTGCCGGTGGCCGCGGTGCAGGTGGTGCCGGTGAGCACGGTGATGCCGTCGGCGGTCATGCCCTCTCTGACGGCGGCGGAGATGTCGGGGTCCTCGCCGGGGAGCAGCCGGTCGGCGCGTTGGATGAGGGTGACCTCGGAGCCGAATCGCCGGAACATTTGGGCGAACTCGCAGCCGACGTAGCCTCCGCCGACGACGAGCAGATGTGAGGGCAGGTCGGTGAGGTCCAGCAGGGTGCGGGAAGTGAAGTAGGGGACGGTGTCGAGGCCGTCGATGGCGGGGATGGTGCTGCGGGTGCCGGTGACCAGCAAGATCCGGTCGGTGGTCAGGTCGGTGCCGTCGACGGTGAGTGTGCGGGGTGCGGTGAAATGTCCTGTGGCGTGGTAGAAGTCGAGGTCCGTTGATTTCTCGACGGTGCGGTAGGAGCCCGCGCGGATGGAGTCGACGATGGTGTTCTTGCGGTCGACCACGGCGGCCAAATCGACGGTGACCGGTCCGGGTAGGCGGACCCCGAATTCGGCGGCGCGGCGCGCCTGGTGCGCCACGGCGGCGGAGGCGATCATGGTCTTGGTGGGGATGCAGCCGCGGTTGAGGCAGGTCCCGCCGAGCAGTTCTTTCTCCACGAACGCGACGCGGCCGTGCCGGGCCGCGCGCAGCGCGAGCGGCAGGCCGGCCATGCCGCCGCCGAGTACCAGGGTGTCGTAGCGTTCGCTCATGTGCTCGGTGCCTTTCCTCGATCGAATCGCTCTGGAAGGGGTACGGCAGTCGACCGGTCGGCGCGGTCAGCGCGCGTGTTTCTCCTCGATTGTGGCGGGTGCGGGGGCGCAGCAGTCGTTGTCGGGGGTGGCGTCGCGGTGTCGGGCCCGGGTGTTGCGGGCAACGACGGTGGCGGCAAGCGTGGCGGCCACGGCCGCCACGGCGAGAATGATGACCGTGCCGGTGTGGTTTTGAATCCAGATGCTCACCGCGGCGGACCAGGCGGTGGAGCCCATCGCGGCACCACCGGTACTGCCGATAGCGGCGGGCCACCAATACCAGACGAGGTAGGCGCCGGTAGCGACGAGCACGACGGCGGTGATGCGGGTGCCGTGGCGGGCGAGCACCGCGAGGTAGCGGGTGGCAGCGGTGCCCGCCGCGGCGGTGGCGAGGCTGACCAGCAGCAAGACCGTCGCGGCCCCGGCGGCGTAGACGGCGAACACCACCAGCAGCGCTGCCCATCCGGCGGTGGCCTGGGCTTGGGCGATCACGGCGAGCAGCACCCCGAAGGTGCACGACAGCGACGCGGCCGCATAGCCGGCACCGGCGGCCACCATACCGGTGGTGGTCATCGATGCGCGGGGCGGGCGCTGAGCGCGGCGGGGCAGGCGCAGGCCAAGGCCACGGCCGGTGAGCATGACCAGCCCGAGCACCGCCAGCGCCGCGCCGACGGCCAGGCCGAGGCGGGGGCCGCGGCGATGAGCGCGCGGGCGCCGGCGCTGACGGCCAGGCCCGCCGCGGCGAGGGTGCCCGCGAATCCGAGGGTGAGCGCGGTCCCGGCGCGCAGGGCGCGCGCCATGCGGACCGGGAACGCGTCGGTGGTGGTGTCGCCGAGGGTGTGGGTGATCCAGGCGGGCAGCAGCGCGAATCCGCACGGGTTGACCGGGGCGAGCATCCCGGCGGTGAACGCCAGCGCCAGCAGTCCGCCCATCACGCCGCTCCCGCGTCGCGCAGTGCGGTGGTGATCTGGTCGGCGGACGGGTCGGTGGCGCGGTAGGTGACCTTGCCCGCCGGATCGACCACGACCAGCGTCGAGAGCGACGCCACCGAGAGTCGTGTGGTGAGGGTGGCGCCGGTGTCGATCACGGCGGGCAGCGCCTGGGTGCCGGTGAAGTCCTGGAACCCGGCCACCGTCTGCGCGGATTCACCCGGATCCATGTCGACCAGCACGAACGACGCCTTGTCGCCGAGTTGTCCGGCCGCCTGCGCCACCGATTTCGCGCCGCCCACGCATTCGCCGCAGCCGACGGAGAAGAAGAACAACGCGGTCGGCTTGTCACCGGGCACGCTGATGGAGGTGCCGGTGACGGTGTCGACCTGCACCGGCGCCACCGGATCCTGCGCCGTCGTGTCGGTCGAGGTGCACCCGGTGAGGGCCAGGGCTGCGGACAGCGCCAGCGCGGCGGCGGCGAGGGCGGGGCGGCGAAAGCGTGGCAGAGTGGCCATTCGAGGACAGTGGCCTTTCGTGCGGGGGGCGAGGGAGTGTCAGCGCGGTCTCGCGACCGCTCATCGGGGTGTCAGAGTTCGAGACGGTCATGCCGGGGTTTCCGTCCGGTCGCGGTCGGCCGGAGCCGACCGAGGGGATCCGGGTCGGGGCGGACAACACCCCGTGGCCTTACGGGCGCGGCGCCGCAGGGTGTAGCCGACGGCGGCGGCCACGACCAGCACGCCTGCGGCAAGCAGCCACGGGCTGGTCAAGACACCGCCGAGACCGGCGAGCACGCCGCCGGCGATCAGGGCGGGACCGGCGCAGCAGGCGACCATCACCAGCACGCCACCGGCCACTGCGAGCAGACCACCGAACCCGCCCGAGTCGTTGTCGGGTGTGTTCATCGCCTTGTTGTCGGGTGTGTTCATCGCCGCCCACTACCGTCCGCGGCGGGGATGCGCGGGCAGCAGCCCAGCGCGGCGGAGTTGTCGGCCGCCAGCGACCGCGCCAGCATCACCAGGTCAGCTACCCGCGGATCACCCACGGAGTACCGCAGTTTCTTCCCGTCGCGGCGCGCGAGGACATACCCGCAGTCGGCCAGGCAGGACAGGTGTACCGACACCCGGGGCTGCGAGATGCCGGCGTGTTCGACGCAGTCGGCGGAGGTGCGCTCCCCGGCGAGGATGAATTCGAGGAGCTTGAGCCGGGTCGGATCCGACAGGGCGCGAAAAAACTTCGCCGTCGTATCCAGATGCGTACACGCCGACTCGGCACCGGGCACGGTGACAGTGGCGGTGGTGGACCGGGCCATGGGATCGCCTCCACGAGACTTGAACTATTCGGATAAACGCATAATATGGTTCCGGTAGATATTCGTCAACACGAATAGCAGCCGTTGTCGGTTCAGCGGTTGCCCGACCAGGAGGCACCCTCGTGACCTTGACAGATTCCCGCGCCGATCTGGCGATCATCGGTTCCGGCTCGGCGGCGTTCGCCGCCGCCATCGCCGCGGTCAACCTCGGCAAACGGGTGGTGATGGTGGAGCGCGGGACGGTCGGGGGCACGTGCGTGAACGTCGGGTGTGTGCCCTCGAAGGCGCTGCTGGCCGCCGCCGAGGCCCGCCACGCCGCCGAGGCGGCGGGCCGGTTCCCCGGGCTCACCCCCGCCGAGGTGCCGCTGGATTTCCCCGCCCTGATCGCGGGCAAGGACGCGCTGGTCGGGCAGCTGCAGGCGGAGAAGTATGTCGACCTGGCCGCCGACTACGGGTGGGAGATCGTCTCCGGCACCGCGGTGTTCGACGGCAGCGCCGAGGCACCCGTGCTGCGGGTCGCGCGCGCCGAGGGCGGTGTACGGGTGATCGAGGCCGACCAGTATCTGATCGCCACCGGTGCCGCGCCCTGGGCTCCGCCGATCGACGGCCTCGTTGAGGCCGGGTATCTGACCTCGACCACCGCCATGGACCTCCAGCAGCTGCCGGAGTCGCTGATCGTGGTGGGTGCGGGCTATGTGGGGCTCGAGCAGGCCCAGCTGTTCGCCCGCCTGGGCAGCAAGGTCACGGTGATCGCGCGTAGCCGGCTGACCTCGGGTGAGGAACCGGAAATCTCGGCCGCGCTCGAGGCCGTCTTCGCCCACGAGCGCATCGACGTGCTCACCGCCGCCACCGTCGAGAAGGTCCTCGCCGACGACGGGCACAAGGTGGTGACCGTGCGCACCGGCGGCGGCGCCAGCACCGAGCTGCGGGCCGAGCAGGTGCTGATGGCCACCGGCCGCCGCCCCAACACCGCCGGGCTGGGCCTGGATGCGGTCGGCGTCGCCGTCGACGAGCGGGGCGCGGTCGTGGTCGACGACCGCCAGCGCAGCAGCAATCCGCGCATCTGGGCGGCCGGGGACGTGGCCGGGGATCCGCAGTTCGTGTACGTGGCCGCCGCGCAGGGCACCCTGGTCGCCGACAACGCCCTGGCCGGTGCCGATCGCGTCCTGGACTACACCACGGTGCCGCGCGTGACGTTCACCAGCCCCGCGATCGCCTCGGTCGGACTGACCGACGCGCAAGCCGCCGCGGCCGGGCTGGCCTGCCAGTGCCGGGTGCTGGGGTTGTCGAGCGTGCCGCGGGCGCTGGTCAACCGGGACACCCGCGGCCTGGTCAAGATCGTCGCCGAAGCCGGCACCGGCCGGATCATGGGCGTGCACGCCCTCAGCGACGGCGCCGGGGACCTGATCACCGCCGCCACCTATGCGATGACCGCGGGTCTGACCGTCGACCGGCTCGCCCACACCTGGGCGCCGTACCTGACCATGGCCGAAGCGCTGAAACTGACCGCGCAGACTTTCACCACCGACGTCACCAAACTGTCCTGCTGCGCAGGCTGACGCCGTCGGACGGGAGGCAGTGATGAACGGACACATGACGATCGGGGACCTCTCGGCCCGCACCGGGGTGCCGGTGAAGGCGCTGCGCGAGTACACCGACCTCGGCCTGATCTACACCCTGGGCCGCAGCCCGGCCGGCTACCGCCTCTACACCGACGACGCGGAGTGGTGCGTGCGGTTCATCGGCGAGCTGCGCGGCCTCGGGCTCACCATCGCCGAGATCTGCCAGCTCACCTCCACCGACCGTGACGACCACGGCCGTTCGGTCGGCGCCCATCTCGCCGAGCTGCTGCAGCGGTCGCGGCAGCGGCTGCGCCCGATGCCGAGCAGATCCTCGACCGCATCGACGCCTTCGAAACCGCACACCGTGCGCATCTGGCCACCGACGACCTGTGCTGGGCCGGTGACCCGTGCGGATGCGAGCTACGGGCTTGACCCTCACCCCGGGGACAGACCCTACCGTCGGCACCGTCACTGTCCGATCGCCCTCGAGGAGTCCGATCCCATGAGTACCGACAACCTCACTGCCGACGTTTTCGCCAAGATCCTGCCCGCCGGCCGGGACCGGGCGCTGATGCGCGCCGCGCTGCGGCTGCTCGCCCACGGCACCCCGGTCACCGTCACCGAACTCGCCGCCGCCGCGGGAGTGCCCGACCTCGACCCCGCGCAGACGCCGATCGGCGCCGACGTCGAATACGACGAGGCCGGCCGGATCGTCGGCTGGGGCCTGACCCTCAACCCGACCCCGCACCGGTTCAGCGTCGGTGGCCACCAGCTCTACACCTGGTGTGCCCCCGACACCCTCATCTTCCCCGCCGTCATCGGCGCACCCGCCTGCATCGAATCCGACTGCCCGATCACGGGCACCACCGTGCGCCTGACCATCGACCCCGTCACCGGGGTCAGCGACCTGGAACCGGCCACCGCGATGGTGGCCTTCGTCGACCCCGACCGGATCCAGCCCGGTCACCTCCGCGCCACCTGCTGCAACCCGCAGATGTTCCTCGCCACCTCCGACGCCGCCCACCACTGGCAGGCGAAATTCCCAGGCATGACGGTGCTGCCGGTCACCGACGCCTACCACCAGCTCGCCCGCCCCCTCGCCGACGCGATCACCGACCCGACCACGACCACCGGAACCAGCGCCTGCTGCTAGATCGCGCCGCCGCCGATCCGGGCCGGCGCTGCGGGTCAGAACAGGGTGTCCCGCACGCGCAGCGGCCGGTACCCGGTGGGGCCGAGCTGGGCGAGTTCGGCGTCGATGTCGACCTCGATGGCGCCGAAGAAGTTGATGTTCTCGCTGTGGGCCGGGGAGATGTGCGTCAGCACCTCGTCGTCGATGCGCCGCCCGGCCCGCCGCATCTGTTCGGTCGCCAGCCCGTAATACTCTGTGGTCCAGGCGATGACGGCGTTGGTCGCCAACGTGAGGCACCATGCCTGTTCGGTCTGTCCCTCCAGGTGCCTCGCGCGCACGGCGCCTTCGTGCGCGTAGAGCAGGTCGCGGCGGAGCGCGTGCAGGGATTCGCCCTTGTTGAGCTGTCGGGAGATCTTGCGCCGATAGCCCGGGTCGGACAGGTACCGGGCGGCGTAGATCGTGCGCCGCAGCGCCCCGTATTCCTTGAGCGCCGCCGCGAGGGCGTTCTGCCGGCCCGACGCGGAGAGCTTGCCGACCAGCAGCGACGCGGTGGCGTGCCCGAACTTCAGCGACCCGCTCAGCCGGAGCAGGTCGTCGTAGTGCTCGGCGATGAGATCCAGATTCAGCTTGCGGGTCAGCAGCGGCCCGGCGTGCGGGAACGCGGACTCCACCTGGGCCCGAGGCGCCGCCCGATACAGGGTGATCCGGCCCAGGTCCCGGATGCGGGGCGAGAGCTGCAATCCGAGCAGGTCGAACAGCCCGAAGTTCACGAGGGTGACGCCGTGCGTGTCGGTCGCATGCTCGGTGATCGGCAGATCCGTTGCATTGCCGAGGATTTCGTCCAGCACGTAGTGAGCTTCGCGTCTCGTCGCGACGATGACCTTGGTGCCGTAGGTGGCGTGCTGATCGGTGACATGGGTATACGTGCTCAGTCCTTCGTTCGCGAAATAGCGGCTCAACGCTCTGGCGGTGACCGATTTGCCGCGGGTCGGGAACCGTTGCCCATCACTCGACGACAGGGTGCCGGCGCCGAAGACCGGGGTCAGCGGCAGCCTTTGGTGGTAGTCGATGATCGTCAGGTTCGCCGCCCGCAGCGTCTCCTCCCGCACATACCATTCGCTGGTCCAGGCCAGGATGTCGTAGGAGAGGCCCGACGCCTCGGCCATTCGGGTCAGCCCGAGGTTGGTGGAGTAGGCCAGCAGGACGGCGATGAGGTTGCGTTTCAGCTCCGGGCTGCGGGCCTGTTTGCCGCCGGCGTGGGTGAAGCAGTCCAGGTAGCCGGTGCGTTTGTCCAGCTCGATCAGCAGCGACACGATCGGCGCGAACGGCAGCATCTCCGTCAGCTCGGCCTTGAGCGCCGTCGCCTCCGCGGGCACATCCTCCGCCGACAGCGGTGAGATCACCAGGTCACCGGCCTCATCGAGACGGACCGGCCCGTCGCCGCCGGCGAGCACCTTCTCCAACTCGCCCATAGCGGCGTCGAGCTCGTCGGTGGCGGTCGCCAGCGCGCGAGCGGGATCAGCGGACTTGCCGACCAGGCGGCAGAACTCGTCACGCTGCGGCTCCCACGCCTGCGGGGTCAGCAGGTACGCGGCCGGGTCGGCGTAGCGGCGCGACCCCGGCACGAACACATCCCCGCTGCGCAACCCGTCACGCAGCCCCAGCAGCACGCACAGCTCCCAGTAGTGCCGATAGGCGGTGGTGTTACCGGCTTTGCGGGCCTCGTCGAGGTAGCCGCGCCACTTCGTCGGCACGAACCCGGTCGGCGCGTCGTCGGGCACCTTGCGGGTACCGGTCGCGTTCAGCTCCCGCAGCATGTGCACCCCGATCAGCAGCTCGGTCGCGGCGGTGCCGCCGGCGAACCGGACTGTCGACAGCACCTGCGGGGTGAACTGCCGCAGGTAGGAGTACGAGCTGTCCAGAGCGGCCAGGTGCCCGTGATCGCGCGGCAGCCGAGGCTTGGCCTGCGCGACCGCGGCCCGCAACCGCTCCCATCCGATCCGATCGCCCCGGATCAGGCCGCCGATCTCCTCGTCGGGGATCTGCAGGTCACAGACGATCGCCAGCAGGTCGTCGAGCAACCCCTGCCGATCCTCTCCGGCCTTACCGCGCTCGGCCAGCTCGTCGCGCATCCGGCGTTCGGCCTTGCTCAACCTGGCCGAGATCGCCTGATCGAACAGCTGCACCACCTCGTCGAGCACATCGGTGGCCGACTGCGCCAACACGGTGAGCAGAATCGGGTAGCGGCGTTGCGGATCCCGGCGTTCGAGGGCTTGGCCCGTCAAGCGGCGGCCCACCGTCGCCAGGAACCGCCGCCGCTCCGCCGGCAGCACCGACATGTCCAGCTCATCCGCGCCCAGGTTGCGCAGGAACACCAGCTTCTCGACCTCGGCCTTCACCGCGGTCGCCGACGCCTCCACCGGGCCGGTCGACAACCACCGCAACCGCGACATCTCGATCGACGGGTCGACGACCAGCAACGCATCCAGTTCCTTACACCGCTGCGGCGTGAACTCGCGCGCCAACCGGTCGTAGGTCTCCCGCTGCGCCCGCGTGCGAGCGTGCGCGACCCGGCGGACCACCGTTTCCGGGCCCGGCCGGATCACCCGCGCCGAGATCAGGTACTCACACGCCAGCCGGAACAACAGCGTCGGCGAATCGTGCTCCATCGCCCGCGCCAGCAGAAACTCATCCAGCTCCTTCAACTCCATCGCCCCGGCAGGCCGCCACCCCAGATACTGGGCCACCAGCCGCACATGCTCGGTCCGCGTCTGCGCCCGCTTGCCATACGAACGAAGCTGCGCTGCATCGATATTCAGCTGATCCGCCAGCCGGGCCACCGCCACCGGCGGCGCCGACGGCACCTTGTCCGGCACGAACCCCAGCCACGGCAAGGTGCACAACGCCACCGCCAGGCCCAGACGGACCGCAGGGCCCCTGCCCTGCGGAGCAACAAACGCCAGATCCGCCGGGGTCAGCGTGAAGTACCGGAACAACTCCTCACGACTGATCTCCGGGAACTCCCGCAGGCGCTGCAACTCCTCGTCCGCGAATACCCGCGTCGCCACGAACCCCAGCCTCCAACACGCCGACCAACCTCATCGGCAGACAAGCCAAGCACCAACCACCCCGGCCCGCAGCCCGAACCGAGAAATCGCCGCTGACCAGGCACTACGCGAACTTCGTTGTTTTTTGCGCCATTACTACCGGGACCCCGATCCGCAGCGATCTGCTGGTCATCGACCTCGACCGCTGCGCTGCGCAAGTGTGGCCACGCCTCCGCGACGTGCTCGGCCACTACTCCGCCACCACCGCCTACCTCGCCCTCTCCGGCAGCCCGGACTCGCTGCACGTGGTGCTCACATGCGCCTCAGTTTCCTCTGACCGCGGCATCCGCGAGTTCCTCGCTGAACTGCGCCGCCACCTCAACCTGTCGGCTCGCCGCATCGACGTGCTGAGCCCAGGACATCTGCTACGTCTGCCGGGCAGCGCCTCGCTGAAACCCGGCGGCCATCACTGCACACCGGTCAACGACGACCTCACACCCATCACCGCCGTCCAGACCGCCGAGAGGCTGCGCACTGCCCTCGGCAGCGACGAACCAGGACCCGTGCAGGCCACCTTCGCCCGCCACGACGACGGGTGGTGCGTGCAGCTCGACGCCGAGGTGTATCGCTCCGGCCTCGAGGTAGAGGTCCATCGCCGCGACGGTCAGGTTAAGCGAGTACGTATCGGCGATGTCGTCGCCCATGCCGGCGATCGAGTCCGCGCCGCAATCACCGACGACCTCACCCCCCACTCCCCTGCCCCGGGCCCGATGGTCGCGCTGTCCTCGGCTGCACAGATGCACGAGCTGGCCCCTGACACCGACGATGCGGATCAGCTGCAATGGCAGGCACCTCGAGCCTGGCGGCGACGCACGTCTATCTCGGCGCAGCAGTGGCGCATCCTCAACGACACCGGAGGTGAGGACCGCTCGGCCGCGGCGACGGCCGCGGCATGGGTGCTCTGGGACGTGGGCCTGCGGTCGTTCGCCGCAGTGAGATGGTTCTACGCGCACTGCCCAGCGTTTGCGAAGTTCCGTGACCGCGATGGTAACCGCCGGCGCGGCCGTTCAGCGTGTGCCGCGCACTGGCGGAGCATCGCTGAGCGTGCCAGTACCCACCGCCCACCGCTGGACCCCGCTGACCAAGAACTCGTCGACGACGCCCTGGCCGAGGTCGCCACCTGGGACGATCCAGACCTGGTCGCGGCTGCCGTCGCAGTCATCACACACCGCTACACCGACGGCCACGGCCTCGTAGATCGCCCGATCGCCAAACGCTGCCTCGCGACCTGGATGTCGGTCTGCGACAGCCGTGCATTCGTCCACCTCCAACGCCTCCAGGAGCGCGGCCTGCTCGTTCGGACCCGAGACTGGCGGGACGGACCAGTCAACGAAGCCGCGCTGTACTCGCTGCGGGTGCCAGATGAGTTTTACCGTGGAAATGGTGACCATGACGTCACAGACCCCCTGCGGCTGCACCCACTCTGGGGGCAACTGGGGCACCACGCCCACGGCCTATGGGCAGTGCTGTCCCACGAGGGCCAAGCGATCCCCACAACTGAGGTGACAGCAAAGTCCCCCCTCCCCACCGGCGGTACCGGATGGGGAGTGCTCGGTCTCCTACACACCCTTGGTTCGTTGGGGCTGGTCACACGGACTGGCACGGGCAAAGGAACGCGCTGGACTGTCGCCCCTGACCAGGCCGGCTCAGAGGCTGTCGACGCTGCGGCCACCTCGAGCGGGGCGTTCGAGCGGGCGAAACAACTCCGTGCGCGGATCGTGGGCGAACGCAAGGCTTACCACGCGGAAGGACCTGGTGAGCGTGCCCGCATGCGCGCCGGTCTGAAGGTTCTCCGAAGCAGACTCACCCACGCCGACGTGGTGGGACGCGAGCAAGGCAGTCTTTTTCCAATGCTCACCGCGCATGACGGTCCTTTCGACCGGGCTCCCGGACGCCGTCAGCTAGAGGATCATCCTTAGAGCTCGTCCGATGGGTGGCACCACGAGCGACCTCCACGCCAAACGGAACTCGCATCGCTATCCGTGCTAGTGCAGCTACTATAGCTAGCAATGCTATGGCAAGTAGGTTAGCGAGACCGGCAGCCCTCGCAGGAGTCCGGCCGCCGGGCCCCGGCAATAGGTGTGGTGGGCGTGTGGTGGGCCGAACAGGAGCGGGGCCAGCTCCGAGCATCATGTTGTCCAGGGGCGCTGCCAGGCACTTCGCAGGTAACAGCTGCCCTAGCGTTCCTAACTAGCGAAGGGTCACTAGCAACGTCCGCTGTCATAACACGCACCGCTGTTCTAGCTACCAAAGCTATAGTCGCTGTGCATGTTGCACTAACTTCAGTCGCTAACGTAGCTACACTAGCCTAGCTAGGTTGCTAGCAGTAGTAGCCACCAGTTGAGGAGGGAGTTGAAATGCAACCGCGCAGAATCGCGATAGCGAATCAGAAGGGGGGCGTCGGAAAGACCGCAACTGTCCTTGGTCTGGCGTCCGCTCTCAGTAATAGAGGGCAGAACGTGCTGGTGGTCGACATGGACCCTCAGGGGAACGCCACCACCGGCCTCGGTGTCGAGGTCACGGACGACGCGGTTACCTCCTACGACCTCATGGCTCAAACCAAAGAGGGCACCGCGGGTGATGCTGTGGTGGCGACTCCGTGGGATCTGGTTGATCTCATCCCGGCGAGTGTGTCGTTGGCGAACATCGAGGCCGATGGAGCGAACGACCTGATCTTCCGCCTGGACGTCGCATTCGAGGGCGTGGACTTGTCCCCGTACGCGGTGGTCCTGTTCGATTGCCCGCCTTCGTTGGGCAAGCTCCTTTTCGCCGTGCTCTGCGCCGCCGACGGTGTTGTTGCCGTCACCGAGCCCACGATCGACAGCGTAGGAGGGGTCAGCAATCTCGAAGACACGATCCGAAGTGTCACCCGTCGACCGAACCCGCAGCTGTCGTTCGACAAGGTCGTCATCAGTCGCAAGCGAAACACTGGCGAGCACACCTTCCGAGAGCAGGAACTGCGGGCAGCCTACGGCGACCTGGTCGCCTCGACCACGGTTCCCGAGCTCGCTGCGCGCCAAGATGCGCACAGCGCCCACACGCCGATACACAAGTACCGCGGGGGCAAATCGCTTGCCCTGCAACTGGCGTACTCCGACCTCATCGACGAACTCGATCTCAGTGCAAAGGAGACGGCATCATGAGTGGTGTCAATCGAGCCCCAGCAATTCGCCGGCACCATCCAGCTGACGACCTACCCGAAAGACCAGCCCGGCCGGCCGCCGCGGCGGAGGCGCCTACCCAACCTGCGGAAGCGCCCCTCGCGGCCGCTCCGGACGTGCGGCAGACCGGGGGAGAGGTCGAAAAGATGACGGAACAGCACAACGTGCGCATCCGCCCGAGTGTCAAGGCGCGTGCAGTCCGCGCAGTGGGCAAATTGCGGTACGAGACAGGCAACAAAGACGTTTCGTTGCAATCGATCACAGACGCAGCCTTGGACGAATACCTGCGGAAACACGGCTGCTAGCTGACCTAGCTAGGGATGCTAGCACTGCTAATTCTTGAAGGTCCTGGTGGTGATTGGAGCACCACCAGGACCGGCGACCAACAGAAATGGAGCTGTTGATCTATGTCCGACCCTACCCACGCCCGCAACGCCGACAATGGCGCGACGAGCGCCGCGAGTGTCGCGATCGCGGTTGTTCTCAGCCTGATTGTTGTCGGTGCTTCATTCACGTTGAGTTTCAGCGCATTGACCGACCTCGCACGTATGTCCGGCGCCATCCCTAAGCCCTTGACGCCTCTGCTGCCTGTCGTCGTCGACGTCTTCATTTTGCAGGCCACCTGGTGTGTCTACGTCGCGACGCGACGTCGTGACGACGCCGGTAGGCACTACCACTTCGCGATGCTCGCAATCTTCTCGACAGTGAGCGTCGCAGGTAACGCCGGCCATGCGTTCCTCGCTACCGACCAGGGCGTCATGCGCGGACTCATGGCCGTGGCTATCGCGATCGTCGCACCTCTAGCTCTGCTCGCCTCTATTCACGGACTCGTTATGCACGTCTGGACTGGTGGTGGGCCAGAGTTTGAACAGACCAGGGACAACGATAAGCCTGCCGCGCAGGGTGGCACGGACATGACGGTGCATGCACAGGATGAGCTCGATACGAGTGCGTCCTATGCACACTCGCAGGTCACCGCCCCACAGCT
Organism: Gordonia sp. CNJ-863; assembly: GCF_001942325.1. Lineage (NCBI taxonomy): Bacteria > Bacillati > Actinomycetota > Actinomycetes > Mycobacteriales > Gordoniaceae > Gordonia > Gordonia sp. CNJ-863. The sequence continues at coordinate 27,560 of NZ_MKKG01000001.1, read as the reverse complement.
GCCCGTCAATACGCAGCCTGCTGCTGGCGCGCAGCTCGTGGGCCTTCAGGAGGTCGACGAACAGATCTCCGAAGACGACCTGCAACTGGCTCGTCTTGTATGCAGCAAGGGTCGGCTGAGAAACGATGAACGCGCCGTCGCTCGCGTGCTCGTCGCCGAGCGCCTCCGCATATCCCGCGAAGACGCCGCCGTGCTCACAGGCGTGCACAGAACCACCATCGGACGATGGATGGAACTCGCGGCTGAGTGCCGCCCAGAAGTCGCCTCGCACAGCGAGCGTGCGCACCCAGGCATTCAGTCAACGCCCGTAGACGTCTCATGAGCGTGCGCACACTCGGGAGTCGGGGGAGAGGCACGCACGTGAGCGCATCTGGCCTGCCGTACTGCCAGTTTGGCGCCGACGAGTGTGAGCGGGTGGGTGCGTCGCGGATCTGTATTTCCGAGTGTCAGATGGCTGAGGCGATGGCCGCCAGGATGGACTCACGATCACGGCGATCATCCGCGGCTGCCGCGACCCCGTCCAGATAGGTGGCGAAGTCGTCGACCAGGTCTCGGCCAACTGTGCTGAGCGCGTTGATCGCCGACGCTGGGGTAGCGACCGGGAGCCCTCTACGCCTGAGGACGTCGGTGCCCCAGCTCAGCGGTCGCTCGAGACCGAGTACTTCAGCGGTGCTCCATCGTTCGCGCGCGCCTCTGGTGTTGATGACCGCCAGTTGCGGCAGCGAGACAGCCTCGGCCAGGCCGTGGAGTGCGAGTGCGGTGGTCGCGGTGACGACGTAGTCAGGCCACTCGGCTGCCAATCGCTCGGCCGGGAACAAGTCGCCACCGGCGGCCACCCACGCAAGCCGAGCGCCATAAAGGACACCGGACCTGACTCTGCGAGGTCGGCGCATCACTCCGTGAGCAACCCCATCGAGGTAGCCGGGCTGGCGCAACCGCGTGATATGGGTGCGCGTCAGGCCCAGTCGTAGGCACTGGCCGGTGGTGATGAACCCCCACTGCTGTGCCAGCACGTCGTCGATGACGAGCGCCTGCCGCGCCAACTGTGGGCTCAGGCGGGGCGGAGAGGTAGGGGTCACAGTGTTCGTCAGTCGTCGTCGAAGTGGGTTTCCATAGTCTCGATCATCCGGCCGTCATACGCTTCTTGGCTGATAAATTGGGCGTCGAATCCCTCTTCGGCGTGATCGCCGGCAGCGGTTTGTTCGCCGAGGGCGATGATGCGTGCGTGGCGATCCTCGTCGTCGAGCAATGCTTCCAGCTTCTCCCGCAGACGTTCGAGCGCGCCTTCTTTCGACTCGGCGGTGACAGACCAGTCTTCGCCGCCGTACCGACCTGTCCACACACCGTTGGCGTCTTCGGTGAGGATGGCGCGTTGGGTCACATGCAACCGCGGCCGCTCATCCATCTGGATGCTCCTTACCCGTAGAACGTCTCGACGAGCAGCGCTACGGGCGCAGGGCAAGCTTGCGCCGTACCCCAGCCCCAACCTCTCGGTCTCCCCGTGCACCAAGACCTCCGGCGGATGGCAATTCACCCTGAACTACGTCCGCTAGACACTCCACACCCAGGCTGCCCCCCCGCCCCACCGCAGCCGGGTGGCGGGGGTGCAGCCGTTTAGGGGACAAGGATTCGGGCTGGGTGGTGGCCACAGACTCATGTGCGCCGCAAAAACCTGACGTCGTCACGTCGTCACGTCGTCACGTCGTCACGTCGTCACGTCGTCACGTCGTCACGTCGTCAGGTGGGACAAGGGGCTGAAGTGGCGGGGGTGCGTGCGGCCCCGGACTTCCCGATCCGGGCACACCCCCGCCCACGCGAACAGACTACACCACCATCGAACACCCATTCGACTAGCGCGGCTAGACTGTCAACATGTTCGATCACTGGCCCGACACCCGGACACTCCGCGTGTTCGACCCACCGCGGCCCGTGCTGATCGACATGGCGATCGCGGACCCGTCGTGCGGGCGCTCATTTGCGGCCGGTGGGGGAGTGTCGTTGCGAGTACGCGCATCCGGCGCGCGCATCGAGCCGACCATGCCCGCGTCCCTCTTGGCTTGGTTGCAGCTCTCAAATGGGTTGTGGCGCGGTATATGTCAGATGCCGGTCGAGAGCGCCAACCACGTCTCGTCCGCGACCATCACGATGTGGGTACCGCCCGAGGCCCTGCGACCGCGAGAGGATGCCACCGAGCAATGACCGAGAATACCGACGGGGTCGGCCCCACTAATCGGGTCGCGCCCAAACGGGGTCGCGTCACGATGGGTGAGCTGACGTTGATCGTGCGGCCACCCGGCCGGCCGGCCGACGTTCGGGTCTATACCGACGATGAAGCGGCCGAAGCCCAGGCGTACGCCTCCGAGGTTGGCGGCCAGGTCGAGCAACTCGTAGAAGACACAAGCTGACTGCGCTGCGCTGCGCTGCCGCCTTCCCCGGTCGGGTCGGTTGCCCCAGAATCCGGTGTGGTTGCGTGCCGTCCGGGGACAGTCGAGGTCAGGACCTATCGTCGGGTTCGGGCCAGATCACTTCGTCTGGGGTTTTGTCGGTGCGGAAGCCCTTCCATGAGGAATGTCGGAGGCGGCGGGTGATCTCGCGGTACTCGATGGTGCCGACTAGGACCGGCTTCACCCATCGCACGTTGCTGATCCTCGTAGGGGAGTGTTCTGCGGTGAACGGATGGCCAGGGTGGGCCACCGCGGCGAGCAGGTCGGCGATCTCGCGGCGCTGTTGCTTGGTGAATCCGGTCCCCACCTCTCCGAGGTAGACCAACTCACCTGACGGCCGATACCCGCCCACCAGCAGCGACCGCACCGCAGTCGGGCCGCCGGTCCACCCGCACACGATCACTTCCGCGCTCAGCCGCAGCGGGACCTTCACCCACGACGGCGACCGTTGGCCGCGCAGGTACTTCGACGCCCGCCTTTTGGCGACCACGCCCTCCAAGCGGAATTGCTTCGCGAGCTCCAGCATCGGTTCAGCCGAGCTGTCAGGCCAATACGGGGTGACCTGCACCGCCCCGGTGCTCGTCATCGCGGAGTCGAGCAGTTCCCGGCGTTCGAGGTAGGGCAGCGGTGCAACGTCGTCTGTGCCGTCGAGCTCCAGGACGTCGAACAGATAGAACGCGACCGGGACGTCGGTGAGGAGCCGGCGGCCCGGCCGTGGGGTGTGCATCCGACGTTGCAGAAGCGAGAACGACGGTCGCCCCGTAGCGTCGAGGGCCACGATCTCACCGTCGACCACGACGTCGCGGCCACCGCTCGCCGTGCGCAGAGCAGCTGTGATCTCGGGATACGTCGAGGTGATCGGGCTCAGGTTGCGGCTCAACAGCAACACCTCACCGCCGGCAACCCGGGCTGTGCACCGTTGACCGTCATATTTCATCTCCCACGACCAGCCCGAACCTGACGGAGCCCGACCTGGGGTCGCGAGCATCGGCGCCATCGAAGCCATACGCTCCACTGTCCTCGCTCACCCACCGGTCGGTGTCTATCCTCAGGCCGTGATCGAACGCGTCCGCATCACCGCAGAGACGGTAGTGCTGGTTGACGACTGAGGCCGCCGACCCGAGTGGGTCGACGGCCTCAGTGTGTAGATGGACGGTGCCGGTCAGTGCGCCTCTCGGCGAGTGGCCGCACGCAGCGGCGAAAAGGGGTGAGGCCCGGGGCAATGAGCCCGCCACCGTCACACCACTCAACGGCGGACCAACTCGCGGTATTCCTCTCGAGTGACGCTGACGGTCAGCGCTACTCGCAGGCGACGCCGTCGCCGTCGCGGTCGAGCTTGCTGCTGTAACCGGGTTGGCCGGCGTAGATCGGGGCCGCGCCCGCGGCGCGGACTGCCGAGCAGTTGGCGTAGTAGACCGACGACGGCGCCCCAGCCGCCGGCGGCGGGGTGTAAGTCGTCGTCGGAGGGGTGTAACTCGGCTCAGGGATCGGCGTCGCCGTCGAGGTACGGGTGTTGGGAACCTGGCGGGTCGTCGGTGCCGGGACCGCGGCGCCGCAACTGGTCAGGACGCGGGTGATGGCGTCCCGTTCGGCCTGGGTCACCCACAGCTTGTAGGCGGCTTTGACCTCGACCTGACGGGCGACGTAGGTGCAGCGGTAGGAACGGTTCGGCGGCAGCCAGGTCGCGGCGTCACCGTCGCCCTTCTGCTGGTTGGTGGGACCGTCGGTGGCTTGCAGGTTGCGCGGATCGTTGGCGAAGTCGGCCCGTTGAGCGGGGGAGAGCTGTTGTGCGCCCTTCTGCCACGCATCCGACAAAGCGACGACGTGGTCGATCTGCACCGCCGAGGAGGTTTGCTGACCACGGGTGAAGGTGATGGTCCGACCGGTGTAGGGGTCGGCGAGTGTCCCGGACTGGACGGCGCAGCCGTTCGAGCCGGGCTTGAGCACGATGTTGGTGAGGTCGCGGCGCAGGATGTCGTTGCGGGTGTCGCACCCGTTGTGGCCGCTGTCGACGTTCACGTCGTCGGTCCAGGCTTGCCCGAAGAGCGCACGGTCATATCCGGTCTTGGGTGCGCGTCCCTTCACCGCGAGGGTGTCCAGTGTCGCCAGCGCCTTGTTCGCGGCCGGTGCCGCCGACACAGTGACCACCGGTGTCGCCGTGGGCAACGACACCTCCGACGTCGGGGCGTCCGAGGTCGAGGTCGCCGGCAAGGTCGAGGTGTCAGCGACCCGCTCGGTGATCGTCTCGGTCGTCCCGCACGCCCCCAACGTCAGGGCCAGGACAGCGGCGCAGCTACCGACCAGGACCCGAGGGCGAATCCTGCGAGGTGAAGGGGTGGCCGGCGACTCTGTCGAGGAGACGGCAGGGGAGAGCTGTGGCATAGCCATTGAGCGGGAGAGCCTTTCACGAAAACGGCGACCGGCGCGCAATGGCCGATGCAATGTCACCTAGCTATAGCAACCCACTCGGACAACGTTACGAAACCGGACAATCCCGTCCCACGTTTGCTTCAGTGCCCCCGGCCGTACTCGAACTGACACTGGACGGATTTTGAATCCGTTGCCTTGGCGCTGTCTGATCAAGTGCGGGTGCGGATGGTCCATCGCCAGTCGGGGAACTCGGTTTCGATGCGGCGGATCCGCTCGGCCGGCAACCGGCCTTTACGGTAGTCGGCCCGACGGTTGGCGACCCACTGGCCGATCTTGAAGCCGTCGATAACCTCGAGGCGGGCCGGCGAGCTGGTGCCGTGCGCCGCGCGATAGGTGTGCAGATGTGCGACACCGGTCTCGAAAGCGGCCGCTGATGCCGCGTCCTGCGGGTTCCATTGCCAATCCGGAAACTCGTTCGTGAACAGTGCAATTCGCTCGGCCGACAACCGTCCTTTGCGGTAGTCGGTGCGGCGATTGGCGACCCACTGGCCAATCGCGAAACCCTCGATCACGTCGTGCTGACGGGCATTACTGGTGCCGTGTGCGGCGACGTAGCACCGCAGATGTTCGATCCCGGTCGCGAAGGCGGCATCAAGCACAGTCCACCGCCAACCCGGGAACTCGTCCTCGAGGCGCACGATCCGCTTCGCGGACAACCGGCCTAGCCGGTAGTCGGTGCGGCGACTGTCGACCCAGGCGCCAATCTTGAATCCGTCGATTGTCGCGTGGCGGGCCGGCGAGCTCGAACCATGCACGGCGACGTAGCGGTGCAGGTGCGCGATCCCGGTGCCGAACCGCCGATCGTCCGCACGTCGGCGGTCAGCGGCCGGGACCGTGTTGTGCTCGCTGGGCATGGCGTCACCGCCTGTTCGTGGCGGCGGGTCGTACCGTCCACCGCCAGTCCGAGAACTCGGTCTCGATGCGGCGGATCCGCTCCGCCGACAATCGGCCTTTGCGGTAGTCGGCGCGACGGGTGGCAACCCAGATACCGATCGGGAACCCATCGATCACATCCCGCTGAGGGATCTGGCTGGTCCCGTGGGCGGAAACGTAGCGGCGGAGGTGAGACAGACCGGTCTCGAACGCGGCCGCGAAGGCCTCGTCCTGAGGCAGCCACCGCCAGTCCGGGAACTCGGACTCCAGACGCGCGATCCGCTCGGCCGACAGTCGGCCTTTGCGGTAGTCGGCGCGACGGGACGCGACCCAGGTACCGATCTCGAAACCGTCGATCACATCTCCTTCTCCGGCGTTGCTCGTGCCGTGGACGGCGGCATACCTGCGCAGATGGGTCACGCCGACGTCGAACATCGCGTCACGCACATTCCACACCCAGCCGGGAAACTCGGTTTCGAGGCGGCGGATCCGCTCGGCCGACAACCGACCCCGCCGGCACTCGGCACGGCGGTTGACGACCCACCAACCGATCGCGAAGCCGTCGATCGTCGCATCGCGGGCCGGCGAGCTTGTGCCGTGGACGGCGGTGTAGCGGTGCAGGTGCGCGATCCCGGACTCGAAGAGATTATCGTAGGCACCACCACGGCTGGCCGAGCCAGGCTCATGCTCGCTCGGCATTGCGGCACAGTGGCCATGACGGTTTCGCCTGACACCGTTTGTCGGTCTCGCTCGACACCACTTGGGCACCGAATGGGGTAGGAGTGTCGGCTTCGTTCGACACCACTTCGCGACCCGTGTTACTGCTGGGCGAGTCGCCGGTTGGTGTGGGCGAGTCGGTAGGAGTCGGTGCCGGTTTCGATGATGGTGCCGCCGAAGGTGAGGCGGTCGACGATGGCGGCGCAGAGCCGCGGGTCGGTGAACGTCTTGGTCCACCCGGAGAAGGACTCGTTGGACGCGATCGCGACAGATGCCTTCTCCTCGCGTTCGGTGAGGACCTGGAACAGCAGTTCGGCACCTCGTCGGTCGAGCTGCATGTAGCCGAGCTCGTCGACGCATAGCAGGTCGACGCGTCCGTAGCGGGCGATTGTTTTCGACAGGGTCTTCTCGTCGGCGGCCTCGACGAGCTCGTTGGCGAGCTTCGTGGCGAGGGTGTACTTGACCCGATAGCCGGCCATGGCGGCCTCGGTGCCGAGTGCGATGAGCAGGTGGGACTTGCCGGTGCCGGAGTCGCCGATGAGGCACAGGGGTTGGCCCTTCTTGACCCAGTCGCACTTGGCGAGGGTGTGGATGGTGGCGGGGTCGATGTTGGGGTTGGCGTCGAACTCAAAGGCCCGCAGGGACTTCTCTCGGGGGAACTTCGCGGCCTTGATCCGTCGCTCGGAGCGGCGGCGAGCCCGGTCGTCGCACTCGGCAAGGAGGAGCTCTGCGAGGAACCCGCGGTAGGACATCTGCTCGGCTGCCGCCCGGTCTGCGCCGTCGGCAAAGCCTTGGCGGATGGTCGGCAGCCGCAGCATGCGGCACGCCTGGTCGATGGAAGCATCGGCGGCTTCTTCAGTCATGCCTCGGCGGCGGGTCATGGGGCTCCTTCATTCCTGGGCGCGAGATCGGCGTCGTAGCAGCTGGTCGTACTGGTCGACGGTCGGCAGCGGGCGGATATCGACGGGCAAGGGCTTGCGTAGTCGCCGTTCGGTGAGCGACGCGATCACGGTGGGGTCGCTTCGAGGGGAGACCGCGGAGTCGGGCGCGCCGCTGTTGTCGTGGGTTTTGTCTTCGGCCTTGCGCGCTTCGAGTGCGACGACGTCGGCGGTGTGCCCACCGGCTCGCAGGGCGGCGGCTAGCCCGGCGACGACATGCTCGTGCGCGAGGTGTCGGTGCAGGAGCAGGACCTCGATCAGGGCGCGGGTGCCCTCGGCATCGCCATGGGTCTTGCAGGCCGCGGCCCACCACTCGTCATGTATTGGGGTGAACCGGCCGGTCTTCCGGGCTTGCTCGAGGGCAGTGGCTCCGGGGAGCGCTCCGGGTTTGCGGAGGAGGACCTCGAGGTAGTGGTCCAGGTCGAGCTGGACACCGCCCTTGGTCATCAGCCGCTCGTGGCGCGCCACCACCTTGTGGCCGTCGTAGACGACCAGCTCGCTGGCATGCAGCAGGACCCTGATTTGGCGACCGACGTAGCGGGCGGGCACGGAGTACTTGTTCATCCGGACGCTCACCTGAGCGAACCTGTCGACCCGCGGGGTGAACCATCGGCCGGTCTCGAACGGCTCGGTCGGGAGCGCAGCGAGGAGTGGTTGCTCGGCTGCGAAGTGCTCGCCGATGGTGTGCGCGCGTGAGGCGATCCTGCGTTGCTCGTCGCTGCGGTCCCAGGCGTCGACCATGGCGTTGAGCTGCTCGATGGAGTCGGCCTCTGGGATGGGGACGAGGTGGTTGCGGCGAAACCAGCCGATGTCGCCCTCGACGCCGCCCTTCTCGTGCGCGCCGGTGATCCCTGGCTGGCAGTAGAACGCCTCGATCCCGTAGAGGGAGCGGAACGCGGTCCACCGATCCGCCTCGACCCGCTGACGGGAGAACCCGATCACGGACGCGACGGCGGCCTTCAGGTTGTCGTAACGGATCTTCCCGGTCGGTACCCCGCCCAGGACACGGAAGGCGTGGACGTGGCCTTCGAAGAACGCCTCTTGCCCGGCTGAGGCGCTGATCCTGTGGACGGCCTTCCCAGAGTAGGACAGTCGCAGGCTGAACAGCGTGCAGGTCACCAGCTCTCCGCGCAGCCGTACGACGACCTCGCCGAAGTCAACCTCGCCCTCGCGGCCGGGCAGGTGGGTCTGCGGGATGAACGTGGTGACGGGCTCCCGCCCGGTTTCGATGCGGATCTCGCGGCGACGGGTCGCGACGTAGTCGCGCACCATCCCGTACGACACCACTCCAATGGCGTCGTGCTCGTCGAGCAGCCGGTCGAAGATGCGCTTCGCGGTGTGTCGCTGCTTCCTCGGCGCGTCCAGGTCATCGCGGAGCCAGACGTCGATCACTGGCCGGTAGGGGTCGAGCCGCGACCCTCTCTTCGGTGGCGGCTTGGGCTCCTTGGGCCATGCCGAGGCCAAGGCTGCCGCTACTGTGCGGTACCCGACCCCGTGCTTGCGTTGCAGTGCCCGTTTCGACAGGCCCTCCTTGGCATCGCGTCGAATTGCTGCGTAGAGGTCGACACGGGACGTTCGTGCTTCACGCGCCATGACGTCGGTGTCCGCAGGGGGTTGCGGTTAGTTGAGCGCCTTGGTCCGCGGCGCGAGACGGACTGCCATGATCACCGAGACCAGCAGGATCCCGGCCGACCAGGCGAGGGCGGCTATCAGGGAGGTTTGGTCGACGCCGATCAGGTTGGACTGGGTGAGGCCGCGCAGTGCGTCGATCATGGGGGTGAGCGGTTGGAAGTCGGCCACGGCTGCCAGCCAGCTGGGCATCGACGCGGTGGGGACGATGGCGCTGGAGATGAAGGTGAGCGGAATCGCGATGAACGCCAGCCCTTGGGCAGCCTCCGGGCTGGAGGCCGCTGACCCGAGTGCGAGGAACAGCGCGGCGAACGCGACCGAGTAGAGCACCAGCATCGCCAACGCCAAGACGAGTTCGCGTACGCCTGCGTGGGGTCTGAAGCCGGTGATGAAGGCCGCGAGGAGCGTTGTGAGTGCTGCGGCGACCACGATCGTCGACTGCGCGGCGAGCCGTCCCAGTGTGATCCCGACGCGGGCCACCGGCAGTGACAGCACGCGGTCGGTGAACCCGGCGGAGCGTTCCTTGGCGACGGTGACCGCTGCCTGGGACGAGCCGAACAGCAGCGTCGTGGTGATGATGCCGGGCGTCATGTAGTCGACGTATGCCAGCGGAGCGGAGTCGATCGCCCCGGCAAAGACGTAGCGGAACACGAGCAGGAAGAGAACGCCCTGCAGCAGGGTGGGGAACACGACCTGCGGGTCGCGGAGGAACACCTTTAGAGTCTTCGACGCGATCGTGGCGCTGGTCGCCGCAGGGCCGGCTGAGATGGGCCGGGTGGCCGATGTCGTGGGGATGGTGGCGGTCATGGGCGTGCCTCGCTTCCGGTCATGGAGAGAAAGACGTCGTCGAGTGTCGGCGGGGACACGGAGAACTCGGTGATGTCCGTCGGGATCCCTTGCTCGGTCACTGCACGATGTGCGGTGTCGAGGTCGAACTGGCCGGTCACCGTCAGTTCGTTGTCCCGCAGTTCGCTCACCTCGCCGCTGAGTCGCGCGGCCAGCGCGGCGGAGTCGTCGTCGGACAGCGGTTCGTGGGTAACGAGGCGCAGCCTGGTGGTGGCCATCGTGCGGCGCAGTTGGTGGGGCGTTCCGGCCTGGACGACGCGGCCGGCGTCGATGATGACGACTTCGTCGGCGAGGGCCTGCGCTTCCTCCAGGTACTGGGTGGTCAGCAGCACCGACGTGCCTTCTGCGGGCAAGGTCCGGATGGACTCCCAGAGGCTGTTGCGGCTGTGGGGGTCCAGCCCGGTGGTCGGCTCGTCGAGCAGCAGCAGTGACGGCCTGTTCACGAACGTCGCTGCCAGGTCGAGGCGGCGTCGCTGTCCGCCCGAGTAGGTGGAGACGCGCCGGTCGACGAACTCGCCCAGCGCGAACTCGTCGATCACCGCCGCCGCGGCCGCGCCGGCCTCCTTCAGCGAGAGCCCGTAGAGGCGGGCGACCATACGGAGGTTCTCGACGCCGGTCAGCTCGGCCACCACGGCGGCGTGCTGCCCGGCCAGTCCGACGATTCCCCGGACCGTCTGGGCTTCGTCCTGCACCTCGTGCCCGAACACGCGCAGCGACCCGCCCCGGTAGGGCTGGAGGGTCGCGAGGGCACGCACCAGGGTGGTCTTCCCCGCGCCGTTTCGTCCCAGGACCGCCGTAATCCTCCCCGCGGGCGCGCTCAGGTTCAACTCCTCGAACACGGTGCGCTTGGGGTACTCGATACGCAGCCCTCGTGCCTGGATCGCCACGTCTGCGCTCGGCGTCGGTTCCGTCCGTCCGGTCGTCATGTCGAGCCCTCGATCAGTTCATGGGCTTGAGACGGACCGACGACCAGGTATCCGAGAGCGAGATGTTGCCGTTGAGCGTCCAGCCGGACTCCTCGGCGCGCTTCCAGATGCTGTCGCGGTTGATGTCGGCCTTGTTGCCCTTGGGGTAGCCGATCCACACGGCCTCGGGGCCGTGAGCTTGGGCAACACGTCATTCAAGAGCGAGTCGAGCTCGTCGCGGCTGTGGGCGAACATCACCGCGACGCCGCCGGTGTCGCGGTCGACCCCATCGACGACGGTGACGTCCTCGGGGAGGGGGTCGAGCAGCCCTCGCTGCTCTGGTGAGGACTGCCCGAGCAGCAGCTCGGTGCCGGGCTTAATCTGGAGCTTCTCCGCGATCGTGCGTGCCATAGTGGGCCTTCCTTGTTCGTGGCCGTTCGCTGACATGCGTCAGCCGTGGTTGGTTGGGGCCGGGTGAATCGGGGGCGGATCAGTGCAGGTGCTGGAGCAGTTCGCTGAGGCGACGCAGGACGTGGCTGCGCCACCCACCGTTCATGAACTTCCGGGCGAGCTGCTGCGTGGGGTCGTCGAGGTCGAAGCCGGCGTGCTCCAGGAACAGGCGGGTGCCCTTCCCTTCGGGCTGCAGCATCCAGGTGACGGTGGTGGCCATCGAGTCGGGCTGCTCGGCGTCAGCCCAGCTGATCCGGAGCATCTTCTGGGGCAGCAAGTCAAGCACCTCACACACGATCCGACCGGAGAACCCGGTCTGCGCGACCGGGCGTGCCCAGAAGGTGAACCGGTGACCCACGACGGGTTCGAAGTCGTTGGGCATCAGCCACTGCGCCATCAACTCCGGCGTCGTCAGGGCCCGCCAGAGCTTCGAGGGCGGGTGCGGGAAGTACTGGTCGACCTCGATCCGGGTCAGGTCTTCATGCGTGGTCATCGTCGTCCATTTCGTCGAGCACACCGCCCAGGGCGGTCATCCGGTAGCGCCAGAAGCGCTCGTAGGGTGTGAGCCAGTCGATCAGCTCGGCCATCGGCTCTCCCGTGACGCGGTAGAAGCGGTGCCGGCCTTCCTGGCGCTCCTCCACGAGTCCGGACTCGCGCACGCGCGGAGGTGTTCGGAGACGCTGGGACGAGCCATGTCGAACTTCCCGGCAAGTTCCCCGGCGGTGTGCTCACCGCCGAGGAGCGCGTCAAGGATGTCGCGACGAGTGGGATTGGCGAGCGCGCCGAACACCTCGTCCAGCGGACCGCTCTTGAGACGGCGTGGCAAGCTGGACGACCTCAGCCCTGCAGGATGTAGCCGTTGCCGTCCGGGTCCGAGAAGGTGGCCTGCCGGGCCCACGGCATCTCGTTCGGTCCGTCGACGACCACGCCGGCCTCCTGCAGGCGTGCGACGTCGGCGTCGAGGTCCGAGCTGCCGAACAGAATGCCCTGCCCGCCGCCGGCGCTCATCCCGGGAAACGGCTTGTGCAGCACCAGTGTGGTGCCGCTCGGGGCACCGACCTCGAGCCAGCGGTTCTCGCCGAACGTCTGGTCGGTCCTCACCTCGAGCCCGAGCGCGTCGACGTAGAAGTCGCGGGCACGGTCCTGGTCGGAGACGAACACGGTCACGGTCTTCACGGTGTTGATAGCCATTCCCCCACCTTACGTAGGAAAAAACCTACGCGTCAAGACCGTGCTGCGGCCCGTTGGACTTCCTGGTCGACCCCAGCCGCCAGTGGTGTCACCGCTCATCGACATCCATCTTGTCCCCGCCAGGCATGGTGTTGAACGAGACCGACAAGCGGTGTCAGGTGAGCTCGACAGAATCATCCGGCCAAGCATTCTTAGGTACTACCTCCCATCTGTCGTCACTCACGAAGACAACGGAGCCCCTCCGAAGGTCGGCCAGTTATCCCAGCGAGAATCTGGCAGTGCCACCGTTTGAAGTGCGGCCCAGGAACGCGTCGCCCCCATCTAGCACCTCGAGCACCTTAATCAGATGCCCGTCCCAACGCCCCTCGACGTTGCCCGCCTCGCTCACTTGCGCACTTCCCTCACGGGGCTTGACATCTCGAGCTCTCGCCAGTCGGGGACGAGGGCGGTCATCATGGCGGTGAACGCCTTGCCGTGGGAGCGGTAGCGCAGGTGGAGCAGTTCGTGGACCACGACGTAGTCCTGGAACTCCTCGGGCATGTCGACGAGATCGCCGGCCAGGGTGACAACGCCGTCAGGTGCACAGGAACCCCACTTCGTTTCCAGCTCAGCGATCACGATGCGGGTGGGATTCACGCGGATCTTGGTCGCCCAGGCCATCGCCCTGCGGGTGAGCATCTGATCCGCAGTCAGGATCATCTTGGGCCGCGCCATCAGACCTTCTCCAGCACGTTCATGACGTTCTCGATGATCTCGTTGCATGCTTTCGCGGGAACCTTGTTGTCCAGCAGGGGCTTGTAGAGGCCGCTGCGGAGGCGGCGACGCTCGTCCAGATTCTGCTTCCAGTGCGGGAACTGATCGACGGCGACCTCGATGGTCGACGCGATCCACTGGATGTCTACCTTCGAGCCCTCCAGCGCGGGCTCCTTGCTGAGTGCCGCATAGATGCCGAAGGCACGATCCGACAGCCCGGCCTTCTTTGCGAACTCACGCAGCCGGTCCTTCTCCTCGGCAATTGCCTTCAGTTCGTCGAGGGCGGCGAGCCCGTTGACCTTCCGCTCTTCGAGGTTTTCGATGACGCGATCCGCCTTCTCCTTGATGCTCTGGAGCACGACAGCAGCGGCGGGATTTTCCTCGATCTCCTGCCGCAGGCCGCGCAGGAGGTTGTAGACCTTTTCCTCCGGCGGTCCGTCGTCCTTGCCGATGGCTTCCAGTGTCTCGACGTCGAAGGTGGCAACTTTGCTGAATCGGCCGAGACCTTCCTGGGTCGCGCTCTCCTCGATCAACCGTTTGGTCTTGTGCTCCAGGTCGGCGGTAAAGCTACCCACGTCGGAGTATGCATTTCGAACAGCGGCGTACAGCACGGAGAGCCGCTTGTATGTCGTGATGTGGTCGCGCAACTCTGCTGACGGCGAGAGGATCTCCCACAGAGACTCGATGTCGCGGTAGGCGTCGAAGAACTCCTTGCGAGCGTCCTCGGTCAGGAACTTGCCGTAAACGAGGCTCTCCAACTGCTCGTCGGCTCCCTGACCGCTTTCGACCTGGAGGTACTCGGTCGATGCCGCGTCGATCTTGTCGAGCAGATCGGCCAGCAGCACGTCGAGGTCTTCCAGCGCGCCCTCGACGTCGGCTGAGTCGAAGCGCAACGCCTTATGTAACTCTTTGAGGATGCCGACGAAGTCCACCACCAGGCCGACTTTCTTCTGGACTCCCTCGCTGTCGACGTAGGGGCGGTTCACGCGGGCGAGCGCCTGGAGCAGCACGTGGTCGCGCATCGGCTTGTCGAGGTACATCGCGGACAGCACCGGCGCGTCATATCCGGTCAGCAGTTTGTCGGTGACAATCAGGATTTTTGGCTGCTGGTCAGCCTTTTTGAACTGGCGGCGCACCTCCTTCTCCCGGTCATCCGAGAGCTGGAGATCGTGGACATCCGGCCGCTCGACGACGTCGTTAGCGTTCTTGCTGTAGACGACCTCGGACCATTCAACCGGCAGCAGCTCGTCTAGCGCGCGCTTATACTTGGCGCATGTTTCCCGGTCGACGGCAACGAGAAACGCCTTGTAGCCCAACGGGTCGATGTTCTCCTTGAAGTGGTTGGCGACGAACTCGGCCACCTGCTTCACACGGCTGTCTGCACCAAGGAAGGTACGCAGGCCAACAGCCCGCTGGAGTATCTTGTTGAGCTCCTCAACGTCAGTGATGTCCTCGTCATTGGCGAGGGCGTAGAACTGTTCGTCGAGGTCCTCAGGCTCCATGGACATCGTCGACGGAGCAAGCAGGTACTTGATCGGCAACGTCGTCTCGTCGTCGATGGACTCGATGATCGAGTACTTGTGCAGGTAGCCCTTCTCGTCCTGGGCGCCGAAGATCTGGAACGATCCCGACCCGCCGCCTTGCGTGCCCCCGACCGGAGTTCCGGTGAAGCCGATGATGGTGGAGTTCGGCACGGCCGCCATCAGGTAGGACCCGAGGTCGGCAGCGACCGATCGGTGAGCCTCGTCGATGAAGACGAAGATGTTGTCCCGGTCAGAGCTGTCCTTCCGGATCGTCTCGAACTTGTGGATCATCGAGACCACGAGTCCGCGAAAGTCTGAGTCAAAGATGTTCTGCAGGTCGTCCCTGCTGTTGGCCCGCCGGACGGGGATGTCGTTGGCCTGCATCTCACCAAGGAGTCTGTCGACCCACTCCTTGAGCTGGCCCTCTAGCTCAGTGCGGTCGACGACAAGGATGACGGTCGCCTTCTTGAAGCGGTCCTTCTGGCTCAGGATCAGCTGGGCGGCAGTAAGCAAGGTGAACGTCTTGCCCGAGCCCTGGGTGTGCCAGATCAGCCCACGGTTTTTCGTTGAGTCGGCGCAGCGCTCGACTACGGCGTCTACAGCCCCGCGCTGGTGCTCGCGGAGGACAGACTTCCGGGTCTCGCCGTCCTCAACGTAGAAGAGCACCCACTCGCGAAGCGTTCGCAGGAATTCACGCGGCTCGAAGAACGCCTGAACCGCGTCGCGGTAGAACTCGTCACTCGTGTGCTTCCACTTGAAGAGCATGCGGCGATTGACGTTCCAGGTGACGCCATACCAGTAGTCGATGAGGTGCGTCTCGTTGTGCAGTTGCGCCTGGGTGACGAGCTCGGGCGTCTCCTTCTCGTAGCGACGGAGCTGGGTGACTGCCTTAGTCAGGGCGTCACGATCCTTCGGGTTCTTGTGTTCGACGATGGTCACCGGGATGCCGTTGACGACGAACATGACATCGGCGCGGTTGCCCTTGGCGCGTGCCGGCGGCTCGATCTTCCACTCCCAGGTGACTTGCAGCGCGTTCTGGTCCGGGACGGCATAGTCGACGACCTGAACGGGGCGCTGTCGCTGCTCGTTCTCGTCGTTCCACTGGCGCTCGCCACGCAACCATCGGAGCACCTCCCGGTTGCCCTCGATCGTCGCCGGGAGCGCCTCGATACTCTCGACGATGGCACGTGCCTGATCCTCGGTCAGCCACGCGTTGAACCCTCGCAGCTTGTCCTCGATCACCTCGGGAAACAGCATGTTCGCCCGGCCGCGCCGCATTCCCTCGGCCTCTTCTGGCGTGAGCTGCTCCCATCCGACCGCCGAAGCATGCTTCACCATCGGGAACTGCACCGACTTGGCCTCTGAGATCTTGATCTGAGTCATGCAGCGCTCCCCTCGAGCTTCGGCAGCGCACTCAGGTCGAGGTCGTCAACGGATACCTCGCCCGTCATCAGCTTGTGCAACAGTGACTTGAAGAGCTGGTCCAGCACCTCGCGCTTGCGACACAGCAGGTCGATCTTGCGATCGAGAGCATCGAGAACGTCGACGATCTCCTTCTGCTCGTCGACTCCCGGCCAGCTGATGGTCTCGGCATGCAGGAAGTTGCGGTTCAGCGCGGGGTTTGCCGCACCAGAGTCAAGGCGCTTCAAGTCGAGGATTTGCACCCGATAGAAGACAAACTTTGGCAGATTGCCGTGGAAGTCTCGGCACCAGAGTGTCGTGTCGTGCGGCCAGAAGTCGGACGCGACGTAATAGGTGCTGCCGATCGAACCCTTCCTTCCAAGGACCACGCCGGGGCCTTCAACCGCGGCCGTGTCGTGGTAACTCCTGACTCCTCCAGACGAAACCACGGGGACAGTTCCGGTCACGACTTGCGTGCTCTTCGTGATGTCGAACCCTCTCTGAAACTCAGCGAGGTCTCGGAGCGCGCCGACCCTCCAACTCGACGGGACCGGGCCGATCTCGGTTTCCTTCTGCTCGTCCCCTCTCAGCCCCCGCGAGAACAACGGCCGCATCGATGAGTGCTTCAAGCCCGAAGCCGACTCGATTGCCGCTGCTGTCGCCATCCGTAGGCGGTACAGGCTCCACAGGAGTCCGGCGATCGACTCCTGCTGGTGGGCATCCCAATCAAGGACCTCGAAGTTGCGGATATGCGCCCACGATGTTCGCGGGTGCTGTGCACCCGTCACACCCTGAATGGCGAAGTCGATGAACGCAGGCGAGTGAACGACACAGACCAGATACTCTGGCCTGACCTCAGGCTTTGGGCGCAGTACCAGCAACTCGGTTGTGGCGATGCCGTGGCGGTCTGCCAGGACTGCCTTGTCGAGATACGGCCGCAGCTTCCCGTAGAGCACGTCTCCGGGCTCGAAGACCGCCTTCTGACTCCCCACCTCGTCAGCACCACCAAACCCAGCGGGGAGGAGGCGCCCAGACTCCAGATGTTCGAGACCCAGGTACGGCGCATCGCGCATGTCGGCAGGCTTGACCTGAACACTCACGAGATCGCACAGCTTGTCCAGTTGGATCGTCTGAGTGCTCATGCGAGTTTCCTTAGGCTTGCAAATGCCCGTTGGAGTTGCGCCTCATGGCCCGCCTCCTCGGCGAGGCACTTCTCCAACTCGCTCAGCAGAACCCCCACATCGCCCGTGTCGTCAGACCCAACCGGAACTACCCACCTGCTCGGACTGAGGTTGTAGTCCGCCTCTGCAACCTGCGAGATCTCGATGACCGCGACCTCGCCATCGACAGGCTCGCTCGCGTTGAAGAGCCTCGCGAGATTGGCAACGGCCTCGTCAGCGAGGTGATTCTTGGGCCTGCCCTTGGTGAAGCGCTTGCTGGCGTTGACGAGCGTGATCTTGCCCTTCTTGGACTCGGGCTTGCGCTTGTTGAGCACCACGATTACGCCTGCGGCGGTGGTGTTGTAGAAGAGGTTGTCGGGCATGAGGATGACGCCCTCAATCAGGTCCCGGTCGACGAACCACTTGCGAATGTTGCGTTCCTTGTCCTCGTTCTTCGAGCCGGAGCCGCGAGTGACAGCGCCGGTGTCGAGAACCACGGCGGCACGGCCGCCGTCCTTGAGGACCGAGAGCGTGTGCTGAAGCCAAGCCCAGTCACCCTTGCCCGAAGTCGCTCCTCCGTTCTTGATGAAGCGGTCGTAGGGGTCGTCCTCGAAGATGCTGGCGCCAAAGGGCTGGTTCCACATCGGATTAGCGACGACGAGGTCGAACTGGTCGAGTGAGCCGGAGGGCGTACGGAACTTCGGGTTGATCATGGTGTCGCCCCGCCGGAGGTCGACGTCCATGTCGTGGATGATCGCGTTCATCCGTGCGACCGCATAGCTCTCGGCCTGGAGTTCCTGCCCGTATAGTTTCAGCGGCACCTTCGCGGTCGGATCAAGCTCGCTGGCAACAAGCTGGAGCTTGATGAGGAGCCCGGCCGATCCGCAGGCGTAGTCGTGGCAGGTCTGGCCGGGCTTCGGGCGCAAGATCCGGGCCATGAGGAAGCCGACCTCGGTCGGCGTGAAGAACTCGCCGGCGCTCTGGCCGGAGCCCTCGGCGAACTTGCGGAGGAGGTACTCGTAGGCACGACCGAGGAAGTCGGGCTGCACATCAGCGAGGCCGAGTCGGTAGCGCGGATCCGAGAAGGTCTCAACTACACCGTTGAGCTTGGCGGGGTTGATGTCTCGCTCGCTGTTGCGCTCGGCCGCGAAGTCGACGACGTCGATAACGCCTGCCAGCGTCGGGTTGAAGCGGACGACCGCACGTACCGCCTTGGTCAGGTGCTCTCCGATGTCGCGGGGGCGGGTCGTACGACCGCGCTCGTCGTTCGGCCAGTCGTACTGGGTGCGACCACTTATGACTGCCCACCGAGACTCGGGTGGGAGATAGAAGCGGAGGAGAACATGGTCGTTGTCGGCGATCTCAACGGCGACCTCGCGATCGCCGTACTCCTCGGCGAGGCGGTCGATTTCGTCGTCGAAGACATCCGATAGGCGCTTCAAGAACAACAGCGGGAGCAGGTAGTCCTTGAACTTCGGCGCATCCTTCTCGCCACGAATCGAGCAGGCCGCGTCCCACAGCATCTGCTCCATCGGCTTGGTGGTCGGCGTCGCCGGCTTGGCCTGGCGGCCGCGACGCCGGGCCACAACCGCGCCGCCCGTGACTGGGGCATCACCGACGTCGACGCCGGCCTCTTCGGCCAGCGCAGTGATCCTCGCCAGTTGGGCCCGCTGCGGCTTGTTGGCTCCGCCCTCCCACCTGTTGACCGTGGCGAACGAAACCCCGATCCGCGCAGCCAGCTCGGCTTGCGTCAGATCAAGCGAGGCGCGAATAGCCCGCAGGAGGGCCGGAGCGGCCGATAAGTCTGTCATGTATGTTATCTTTGCATAGTGATATGACATTCACAAGCGGACCGCCGTGATCGAGAGAAAGGAGGGTCTGTATAAGAGGGCTTCTCGACGACGACCGTCTCGACGGACCGCACGAGGGTCCAGGTCTCCTTTCGACCAGAGCTCTCACTCCAATGCTGCATTCCCGCAGCCTCCGCATTCATCTCGTGGTCGCCGGTTCGGCGCTGGTTGTCGGGTGCGCGTCAATCGTTGGCGCCGGCTCTGCCGCCGCCGGGACCTCCCAGAATGGGTACCCTTCTCCTGGCGAGGCACGAGGGGTCGGATGAGTGAGGCTCGATTCGATGCCGGAGTCGCGCACCTGCACCGCTACGTCGCCGCGTATGGCACCAGCAACCCGCGTCAACGCGACACCATCGACGGGTTCCCGATTGGCCGGTGGGTCGATAGCCGGCGCACCGAGTACCGCCGGGGCCGGTTGTCGGCCGAGCGGATCCGGACTCTCCGCGTTTCTGCAGGTAAGATGGGGTTTTGGCGGCCATCAAAATTGATTGAAGAAACTTTCAGGGATTTCCGGTCGGCCGACACTTAAGAGGGTGTACACCCCGAAGGGCTTCGGGGTGCCCACCCTCAAGCAGCCCGGAGACTAGCCATGGATCGAGCCCGGCCCACCAGCCGCGCAGCCGATGCTGGCATGCACTTAGAACCGGCAGACGCAGGCGAAGTCTCATTATGGCTCTCCGATGCTGAGTTCGATCGCCCCACCAGCGACCTCATCGAGCGTCTCGGCGGCGACGAGGAACTGCTTCTCGCCTTACAACTCAGTGGCTTCGCCGACCGAGACTGGAATCCGGTCGCTGAGGAGCTTGCCCGCTATGGGCTGGCGGTGATCACCAGTTGGATACACAAAAGAACTATCTTTTCCAAGGTCAAACGGCGGACCGGATATGGCCTACCCACCCTCGTGGACTGGCCCGGCGATCAACACACAGTCGTCGAGCTTGCCGACGACGTAGTCATCGAAGCCCTCAGCTACTTCAAGAACAACGTGCTCATCGCCGGCAAGTGGGACCCCACCAAAGGAGCCAGCCTGCGCACCTACTTCATCGGGCAGTGCCTGTTCCGATTCCCTAACTGCTACCGGCGTCTCTTCGACGCCGAACTCCTCCGCCGCACCAACGAGATCATCGCCGACGACGACTCAATAGCACTCGTCGCCCGCACCCTTCACGGCATAGAAGACGCAGTCATCACCAGCGACGCCGTCCGCCACGCCCTTCGATCGATCACCACACCCAGAGCGCGAAGCGCCCTGGTCATGCACGCACAGGGATACCCCTACCAGGAAATTGCTGACTACCTGGGAATCGCCGGGGGCGCCAAAGCCATCGAAAACATGATCACCTACCAGAAGAAGAGAGCGAGACGCTCATCATGAGCACACCTGCAGACCGCCGTCACATGATTCAACAACTAATCGAGAACTCGTCACTCGGTACCGCATCCGCACGCGCAGCCCGGCGCAGTGTGCCCGCGCAACGCGGCCGCGCCGTGGCCCAACAAGCCGCCCGACGAAATGCTGACACCACCAGGTCCAACCAGCAGCCATGACACTCGAAGCCACCACACAACAACATTCAGGGGTTTCCCGCCAGCCGTCACTTAGTAGTAGATGACCCGCTCAACAAGGAGAGGGCCACCAACAAGGAGGAACCATGGCAAAGGGCCACGCACGCAGCGCCATTACTGGCCGCTACGTCACCCGCGGCACCGCGGCACGACACCCGCGCACCACGGTGACGGAGACCGGACGCAACCGCAGCTCCGGGACCAGCCATCGCAGCGCCATCACTGGCCGCTACGTCACTAAAGCCACTACGACGCGGCACCCCAACACAACGGTCACCGAGAACGGCTGACCATTTACAGGGAGGGGTGGTGCGGTGGGGAAGCTGTCCACCGCCCCTCCCATCTGCAACAGCACGCAAGGAGAACACAATGACTTTCGACCACATCAGAGCAACCGTCCGCCCCTGGAGCGAGCGTCCTACCCAACTGCGCAGCGCACCCCCTGGCTGCGCAATCCTCGTCTGCAATAGCGCTGGCACCACACACGAACTGTTCGTCAACGACGAGATCTCCTGCGACCACCGTCATTTGACCCATGACGCAAATGCCCTGATCGACACGTACGACCAAGGCCGACGTGACGACGGCTGGGGCGCACTCAACAGCGGCGCCCACTACACGATCATCCTTACCCGCCAGGCGGCAACGCAGCTTGGTACCACGTACGCAGAGATCGACAGCTAGACCATCGGCCACAAGGCCTGCCCGGCAGCACTCGATCGTCGTGATCTCGCTCGGGTCGGCGCGGCGAGTGGGTTGAGTCATCCGTGGCCAACGCCCCCCGAACGACCCAGAGTTGCCGATAGGCAAGCCTCTCGACTGTAGAAATGTCATAATATCTAGTATCGGAAATCGTAATCATCAGGGGGGCAGGGCAGTAC
Organism: Gordonia sp. CNJ-863; assembly: GCF_001942325.1. Classification (NCBI taxonomy): domain Bacteria; kingdom Bacillati; phylum Actinomycetota; class Actinomycetes; order Mycobacteriales; family Gordoniaceae; genus Gordonia; species Gordonia sp. CNJ-863. Next base: position 6,003 of record NZ_MKKG01000001.1, on the reverse strand, counting down.
ATGGCCGAACGTCATAACCGACGCTGTTCCAGCGGTCGTGACATGGTCACATCTCCTTACCGAGACGGTTCGCGTCTGTGTTCGCGCACCGTCGGGCCCAGCGTCGTCCTCACTGGTCCAGAAGCTGGTGAAAACGTCCCGACGGCGACGACGGCGGAGTAGCGACGCCGAGTGGGGCCACGCCTGCACTTTGTAGCGACTGGGTCGTCCGCAGCAGCTGACCAGGGGGAGGGTGAGAGGGGGTGAGGGGCCTGGTGACCGCTTCAAATACCGGTGGAGTGGAAGAGTGTTAGGCGACTTCGGGGTCAGTGGTGAGGCGGTCGGTGCTCAGTTGCTGTAGCCGCTGCCAGGTGCTGTCGTCGACGGCGGTGGGGCGCGCTTGGGTCAGAGCGTGCGTAGGCGCAGGAAGTACGTCCGATCTGAGACGCCGAATGTGGTCCAGATGTCGTCGGGGTCGCCGCCGTGGGGTGCCCATCGCAGTGCGAACGCGAGCATTGCTTGTCGCTCACGGGTCCAATCGACTCGTTCGGGCATGTCGTCAGTGTCGACGGGAATGCCCGGCGCGGCGTGGTTTTCCGTCAGCGATCGTGTGAACAGTGCGTGACACCCCACCAGGGCGACGCGAAGCAGGCGAGGCGTGCCTGCTGCTGTAGGCAATGTCCGATGAGCGCCAGATTCGGGTGTCGTCGACGGTGGGCGAAGGCATCATGGTTCGGGTGCGGGAGTCACCCGTCCGGTCCGTTGAGCGGTTTGGGCCGTCAGGGATAGATCTCCTTGCAGGAGGCGCTGGTATGAGAGCGGGCGAGACCCCGCCCCGTCGTGGAGATGTGCTTGGCGGTAGCTGGCCGAGGGCGTGTGAACTTGTATGTTCATGGATCTGCGCTAGTATGTGTTCATACATCAGGAGGCGGAATGATCCGAACGCTGCGCCCAGTGAGCGACCCGCTGGGGTCGTATCTTCGTGTGGGTCGAAACGACCACTCCTTTCTGGCTCAGATGCTGGTCGATGGGCGCAATACTGGGACCGGTCTGATCGCTGATCCTGCCTGTCACGAGCGGCACAAGGACTTGTGGGTTGAGGCGCGGCAACGCGGAGTGGAGACGGTGCTGGATCCTCGTTCCCTCGACCTTTCAACGCCGGGAGGAATGCTCCGGGGTGGTGTTCATGACCTGCCTTGGGGTTCGAATGCGCCACACGTTCCGGACAATCTTTACGGTCAGGCCGGAGCTGATCTATGCGCTCAGCTCGTCGACATGGTTGACGAGGCGGGCCATTCCGCAGTGCTAGCCCCAACGCACTTCCTCGCGACTGCAGATGATCCGTGGCTAGAAATCGACGCGGACCTTACTACCGGGTTGCGTTCCTCGCTGGACCGCAATGGCCTAACGGACGTACCGATCTACTATCCGTTAATCGCAAGAAGCAACAACTTCTACGACGCAGATTGGCGGCAGCAGATCCAGGAGCATCTTCGACCCCTGCCCATCGATGCGCTGTGGCTCCGAATTCACCCGTTTGGCACATCGACATCGGGTCCCCTTGCGTTGAAGCGTTACCTGGCTGCATGCCGCCATATGCACGAGCTTGGTCGCCCGCTGGTGGGTGAGCATACTGGCGCTGTTGGCGTAGGCCTGATGGCATTTGGCGCACTTGGCGGCATCGAATCTGGCGTGACAGTGAACGAGACAACAGATTTGTCCCGGTGGCTGCGCAAGCCGAAGAAGTCCGGCGGAGGCGGGGGTGAAGCGCGCATCTACTTACATCAGCTTGGCGCTTTTTTGGAGCTGAGCAAAGCGCAGACGCTGCTCAACCGGCCAGGAATGAAAGCGGCGCACGCATGCCTTGACACGTCTTGCTGCCGACGCGGGTGGAAGGACACCCCCGGCAGGTACCGGGAACACTTTGTCACCCAGCGTGCGCAGGAAGTTGCATCTCTGTCCAACACCCCAGACACACTCCGCGCAGGTTCGTACCTTGAAGGGTTTCTTCGACCGGCTTCGGACAAAGCTATTCGTGCTTCGGAGGCAGAGCCTGCGCTGTCCGTAGTCCGCCGGCGCCTCGACAGCTGGCGAGGAACTTTCGGGGCCGATCTGACTGACAACCCGGCTCACAGTTTCAGCCCTCCCGCGGCCGGCAAGCGAGTGCGGAGGTCCGCATGAGTGGAACTACACAAATAGTCAGTACACAGGAGGAGCAATGACGGGCGCGATCGCCCAGCGCTTGGACTCGATCAAGAGCCATGGCGGAGTCCGGTCACGAGAAATCGCGGAGCTACTCGCCACAACGCCGCAGACTGTATCGAGATGGCAGCAGGGGCGGGTCGATCCCCAACCCGCCAAGCTGCACCAGCTTCTCGCGTTGGAATGGCTCATCAATCAGCTTGCCGAGTTCTACGAACCGGAGGACGCCCGGTTATGGCTATACAGCCCCCACAAGCTGCTGTCTGGAAAGCGCCCAGCCGAGAAGATCGCCGACGGCGATATCGACGCCGTTCTAGCTCTGATTGATCAGCTCCGTGACGGCGCGTACATCTGACTGATGGCGATCCACGATCCCAGCCTTCTCGATGCAATCGAACAGCTCGGCTCTGAGTCACTGGTAAATGTGACGCTGTGGCGGCACATGTTTAATGACAACCCTCCGGAGCTATCAAATACACGAGGGGCACGATGGAACCCGCCCGGCCTAGCCGCGATATACACTTCGAGTGAGCGGGGCACTGCGGTCGCAGAGGGGCAGCACGCTATCGACTCGCAGCCGCTGCGTCCCAAGGCTCGACGGTTCGTCTATAAGCTTCGGGCGAGTGCATCGAAAGCCCTTCGGATAACGGCCGCAGACTTTGATTCCCTTGGCTTATCGCCAGGCGATATCGAAGACCCAAACTTCACGAAGTGTCAACGAATCGGTGAGCACGCAGCGTTTCTGGGATTCGACGCCCTAATCGTTCCGAGTGCGCGATCTGACGGGACCAATGTGGTCATCTTTATCAACGAACTCGGAGCCGACGCCGCCCTCGAACGAGCAGCACTCCCAGAAGAGATCACATAATTGTCACTCCGCGCGGCTCGGCACGAGACGCCATAAGAGCGAAGCCGCATTCTTGGCCGGCTTACGAGAGGCGCCTCCTTCCTGCGGTTGCTACTTTCAATGGTCGACGACGCGGGTTAGGCGGGGGTACCCGCCTGCTAAAACGGCCCGTATACAGCCATTAGCTCGGGGCAATGCAGATCGAGCTGCTGGGCGTACCCGATATTTGTCGCCGGATAGCCGGGACAAGGGACGGAGTGGTCGCGCCCTTAAATTGCCAGGCTCAGAGTTGTATCGGTGCTCGAAATCGTTAGTTTGCTACCGTAGTTTCATGTACTTTGTCGGCGAGGGTGTACCTATTTAGGCGCAGGCGCGTTTGTGTCTGCAACACGCACTTGCAATTTTATTACGGCCACGATCGACGACGTGACGCATATACAGATTGTCAGTTCTTGGGGCCTGGTGCACGGATAGGTGACAGGGTTAGTCACGCGGCCTGAGGGGCCTCGTGGTTGATGATGGTCTCGAATTCAATGGGGGTCAATCTGCCGAGGCGGTCCTGTCGTCTGCGGCGGTGGTAGGTCCGTTCGATCCAGTGCACGATGGCGGCCCGGAGCTCGTCTCTGGTGGCCCAGGATCGACGGTCGAGGACGTTGTTCTGTAGCAGCGAGAAGAAGCTCTCCATCGCCGCGTTGTCACCACACGCACCGACCCTGCCCATCGACCCGAGCATGCCGTGCCGGGTGATGGCCTTCTGCATCTTCTTCGAACGAAATTGAGACCCTCTATCGCTGTGCAGAACGCAGCCGGCCACGTCCCCTCGCCTGGCGACAGCGCTGTTCAGGGCGGCCACGGCCAGGCGGGACTTCATTCTCGAGTCGATCGAGTACCCGACGATCCGGCCCGAGTAGACGTCCTTGATCGCGCACAGGTACAGCTTGCCCTCGGCCGTCCAGTGCTCGGTGATGTCGGTCAGCCACAGCTCGTTGGGGCCGGGCGCGGTGAAGTCTCTCTTGACGAGATCGTCGTGTACAGGCGGGCCGGCCTTGCGGTGCTTGCCGCGGCCTCTCTTGCTGATGGTGCTGGTCCAGCCGCCGGCGGAGCAGATCCGCCACGCCGTCCGCCGGCACATCTTCTCGCCTGCGGCTTCGGCCTCGTCGGCGAGGTAGCGGTAGCCGAACTCCGGGTCTTCGCGGTGGGCGTCGAACAGGGCGTTGGCCCGGTACGCCTCGGCGAGCTCGGCGTCGGTGATCGGGTTCTTGCGCCACCGGTAGTAGGGCTGGCGAGCGATCTTGAGTACCCGACACGCCACCGTGACGGGGATGCCGTCAGCGGCCAGCTCACTCACGAGCGGGTACCACCTTTTCCCGGCAGATTCGCTTGGGACAGGTACGCCGCCGCCCGGCGTAAGACCTCGTTCTCCTGTTCAAGCAGGCGCACACGCCGCTTGGCCTCGCGCAGCTCACGCGATTCGGCCGACGTGGTGCCGGGCTTGATCCCGGCCTCCACGTCGGCCTTGCGGATCCACTTGTTCAGGGTCATCGGGTGGATACCGAAGTCGGCAGCGATCTGTTCGAGAGTCACACCGTCTTCACGGTTCTGGGCGACGCGGACAACGTCGTCGCGGAACTCCTGGGGATAGGGCTTGGGCACAGCTGGCATCCTTCCAGGCCGCCCGGCAGGGCAAGCCAGATCAGATGTCACCTACTCGTGCACCAGCCCCCGAAGGGGGCATCGTGACTTGTGTAGGCCAGAGGCCTGGCCGTATCGCTTGTGAGCGATATTGCTTTGGAGTAATATCTAGCGTGTGTTGATCGACTGGTCGAGCGAGTTCGACGACTTCCTGACCCGGCTGGAGGAGTCGGCTGCGGCGGGCAATGCCGTGGATCGGCTGCGGCTGGATCTGCTGCTGGCGGAGTTGCAGGTGCTCGCTGACCTCGAGGAGCCGCCGGTGGTGGAATCGGCGACGCTCAAGCGGGTGCGGCAGTCGAAGCGGTATGTGGTGTGGCGGGTGTCGCACCCGTATCGCGAGGGTGTGGCGGTGCGGCTGATCGTGTGGTTTCCCGACGACGCGCATGTGGTGGTGGCCCTGTTTTCCGGGGACAAGGCGCGCATGGGTGATGTGTTCTACGACAGCGTCGGACCGCGCGCGGATGTCGCGATCGAGGCGTGGAAACGGCAAACCGAGACTGAGAGAGGTGAGGGCTGATGAGTGAGGAGAAGCGGGCCACGTTCCGGCGCGGCAATGAGCGGATCGCGGAGCTGTTGGCCGATCCCGATACCGCGGCGCGGGTCGAGACGATCCGCGCGGAGATGGCCCAGGCCGACCGGGCGCATGCGATGGGGTTGGCGGCGATCAGGCAGGCTGCGCAGCTGACCCAGACCGAGCTGGCCCAGCGGATGGGTATCAAGCAGGCTGCGGTGTCGGGGTTGGAGGCACGTGAGGACCTGTTGCTGTCGACGCTGGCCAACTACCTGGCCGCCGCCGGCGCCACCGACGTCACCATCACCGCCCGTCTCGGTGACCGCACCGTCGAGGTCGCGCTGCCTGCACAGCTGGTCGACGGGGCATGAGGGCCGTGAACAGGCCGGGATCGGCGGCCGGTAGCTGATGAGGTCGGTCGATTTCTGGACCGACCGCACGGTGCCCGGCCGTGACCCGTGGAAAGGCACCGTCCGCCAGAAGCGGGTGATGGACCACCTGCTTGTACGGAGAATCGCGAGTGGCACGCTCCCGGACCGCTCGGACATTGAGGTGGCTGTTGCTCTGGCGAGGTTTGCTCACGAGGAGTTGTCAACGGCCAGTTTGATGTCCCCGCTGGTGGCCAGGTAAAAGTCCCCACCCTGTGCGGGATGTTCTAGGTGGGTGGTACCTCCGTTCGGTGTGTCATGCGGTAGGAGTCGCCGTCGGTGATGACGATGGTGGCGTGGTGTAGGAGCCGGTCGAGGATGCTGGCGGCGGTGGTGTGTTCGGG